>JAOZQC010000038.1:2100-12780 GCA_029932425.1 Planctomycetota bacterium
TCGCCAGGCCCAGGAAGGAGGCCACGAGCCACAGGACGCTCGCCACGGGGTTCCTCTGGATCACCATCAGGAGCGCGGCCGCCACGGCCAGCGCCGAGAGGACGTAGAAGGCCACCGCCTGGCCCGTCACCGCCCCCAGAACCGCGATGGAGATGGATTCCATGTTCGCGCCTGATCCGATGATTGCCCTGGCCGCGGCTTCCCGCGACCGAATGTCTCCTCCGTCCCGTCCGCGGAACGGACCGATGCCTTCCTCTGCCGTCTTCCCTTCCCGCTAGCCGGCCGGCGGAACACCCGCCCTCACCGGCGCGGGCCCTTCCGGGAGAACCCGGCGTCCGCCTCCTTCTTCCATTTCTTCACGCCTTCGGCCCGGACCCCCCCGATCTCGAGGAGCTTCTCCTTTCCGAAGATCATCTCCTCGCGCGACCTCCCGCAGTACTCGAAGGTCTCCGAGAGGAAGATCGCCTCCTCCGGGCACGCCTCCTCGCAGAGACCGCAGAAGATGCACCGGAGGGTGTCGAGCTCGAACTCCTTCGGCCCCTTCTCGACGGGGTCGTCCCCGGGCAGCTCCCCGGGGATGACGCGGATCGCCTCCGGGGGGCAGACCCACTCGCACATGGAGCAGGCCACGCACTTCACCCGGCCCTCGTCGTCCTTCACGAGGCTCGGCAGGCCCCGGTAGCCCTCGGGAACCACCGTGGGTTCCTCCGGGTACTGGCGGGTGAACTTCTTGCGCTTCAGGAAGTACTTGAGCGTCAGGCCCAGCCCCTTCATCACCGCCGGAAGATACAGCTTCTCGGCGGTGGTCAGCACCGGGCGCTCCACCGTCTTGTAGGCCATGTCACACCTTGAAGATCAGCTTCAGGACGCCGGTGAGCACGATGTTCAGGAGCCCGAGGGGCAGGAACACCTGCCAGCCCAGGCGCATGAGCTGGTCGTATCGGAAGCGGGGCAGGGTCCAGCGCACCCAGATGAAGAAGAAGAGGAGCGCCAGGACCTTCCCGAGGAAGATCAAGAGCTGCACGAACCACCCGAGCTCCTCGAGCCCGAAGAGCGTCCACCCGCCCAGGAACAGCGTCACGGCGACGGCGCTCATCACGAACATCGCCGCGTACTCTCCCAGGAAGAACAGCGCGAACTTCATGGAGGAGTACTCGGTGTGGTACCCGGCCACGAGCTCCTGCTCCGCCTCCGGGAGGTCGAAGGGGAGGCGGTTGGTCTCCGCGAAGCCCGCGATCATGAAGATGAGGAACCCCAGGGGCTGCTTGAAGACGTTCCAGTCGAGGATCTTCGCGAAGCCTCCGTAGTGGTTCCCGAAGAGCCAGATGCCGTCCCCCTGCATCTCCACCACGGTCTGGAGCCGGAGGGTCCGGGAGAGCATGAAGACCCCGATCACCGCCAGCCCCAGGCAGATCTCGTAGGAGATCATCTGGGCGGAGGAGCGGATCCCCCCGAGCAGCGAGTACTTGTTGTTGCTCGCCCAGCCGCCGATGGTGATGCCGTACACCCCCAGCGAGGAGATCGCGAACACGAACAGGATGCCGATGTCCACGTCCGCGATGATGAGGGTGCTCGCGAAGGGGACCACCGCCAGCGCGATCATGGCGGGCATCACCGCCAGGGCCGGGGCCAGGACGAAGTACGGCTTGTTCACGTGGCCGGGGGTCACGTCCTCCTTGAAGATGAACTTCAGGAGGTCCGCGAACGACTGGAGGAGCCCGGCCGGCCCCACCCGGTTCGGCCCCAGCCGGTCCTGGATGAACGCGGAGATCCTCCGCTCCGCCCACACGAGGAGGGCCACGAGGATGAGGACGGCGTTCAGGATGATCAGGATCTTGATCGCGGGCCAGAAGACGTCGGTCCAGAAAGTCATCGTACGCTCACTCCCCCCCCGTCAGTCGGCCGCGGCCGCGGCCTTCACCGCGACCCTCCCGGACCTCGAGTAGAGGTCCGCATACCGGATCCCCGCGAACGCGGGGACCGCCTTCCCGAGCGCCTCGAACACGGCCTCCGGGCGGTCGAGGCCCTCCTCCTCCGGACGGGCGGCCGCGAGCAGGCCGCCGAGGAGGGAGAGATCGGGCCGCGCCTCCCCGGGGGGGCGGATCGCTCGGTTGAGCCTGGAGACCCAGCCGTCCACGTTCGTGATGGTGCCCTCCTTCTCGGCCCACGTCACCCCCGGGAGGACCACGTCCGCCTTCCTCGCGGTCTCCGTGAGGTGGTAGTCCATCACCACCAGGAACTCCAGGGAGTCGAGGGCGGCCAGGGCCTCCGGGTCGTGGTCCACGTCCTCGCCGAAGAAGACGGCGCCGCGGATGCGCCCCGCCTTCACCGCTTCCGCGAACCCCTCGAGCCCCACCGCCCCCTCCTCCGGCGCGATCCCGATGAGGCTCGCCCCGAGAGAGTTGGGGTTCTTGTCGGCGGTGATCAGGAAGTCGTCTCCCTCCCCGGTCCGCGGCCGGACGTCGAGGTTCTTCACCCCCGCCACGCCGGCCAGGTACTCCCGGGCCAGGAAGATCTCCTCGTTCGTGAGCCGGGCGGAGACGAGTCCGAAGAGGCCGTCCGCCCCCCGCTTGGTCACGAACCGGTTCACGAGCTGGTGGGCCCGGCGCACGGCCTCGTCCGTGTCCGCGGGCGCGAGGCGCCCCGCGTCCTTCACCAGGGCCTTCCCGAGGCGGTCCGGGGCGTGGACGTACTTCCAGTTCAGGCGGCCGTGGTCGCACATCCACCACCGGTTCACGTCGGGATTCTCCCGCGGGGTGAGCCTCTGGATCTTCTCCCACCGCGCGCCCACGGTGATCGAGCATCCCCGGGCGCAGGAGGTGCAGGTGGAGGGGACGTTCGTGAGGAACCAGACCCGGCTCTTGAACCGGAAGTCGGCGGAGGTGAGGGCCCCCACGGGGCAGAGGTCCACGATGTTCATGGAGTAGGGGCTCGTGAGCTCCCGCCCGTAGGCCACCGCGATCTCCGCGTGGTCGCCCCGCTCCACCACCGCGAGCTGCTCCTCGCCCGCCACCTCCTTCATGAACCGCACGCAGCGGGTGCAGAGGATGCACCGTTCCCCGTCGTACACGATCTCCTCGGAGAAGCGGACCCGCTTCGACTTGTGGACCTTCTCCTCGTCGAAGCGGCTCTTGTCGCGGCCCACCGCGTAGGAGTACTCCTGGAGCAGGCACTCTCCCGCCTGGTCGCAGATGGGGCAGTCCAGGGGATGGTTCAGGAGGAGGAACTCCATCACGTCCGCCCGGGCCTTCCGGGCCGCCTCGGAGTCGGTGAGGATCTCCATCCCGTCGGACGCGACGAGGTTGCAGGAGACGGTGCAGGGGAAGCGGAGCTTCGGCTTCACCACCTCCACCTGGCAGATGCGGCAGTTCCCGGCGATGGAGAGGCCCGGGTGCCAGCAGTAGCGCGGGATGTGGATGCCCAGCATCTCCGCGGCCCGGATGACCGTGGTCCCCGGCTCCACCGTGATCTCGCGCCCGTCGATCGTGAGCGTCGGCATATTCTCGCTCCGCGGCGGTCCGTCAGCCCCCGAGGGGGCAGCGTCCCTGCCGGACATGCATGAGGAACTCTTCCCGGAACTTCGTGACGTAGGACTTCACGGGCCAGGCGGCGGCGTCGGCGAGGGCGCAGATCGTCTTGCCTCCCATGCCCTCGTAGTTGTCCGCGATCTCGTAGAGCTTGTCGACGTCGGCCTCCGTCCCCTTCCCGGCCTCGATCCGGGTGACGACCTTGCGGGCCCAGTCCGTGCCCTCGCGGCAGGGCGTGCACTGGCCGCAGGACTCGTGGCTGAAGAACTCGAGGGCGTTCTGGAGCGCCCTCACCATGCACACCGTCTCGTCGAGGACCATGACCCCGCAGGAGCCCATGATCGTCCCCGCCCGGGCCAGGCTGCCGAAGTCGCAGGCCACGTCGATCTCGTCGGGGAGGAGGACGTGGGCGGAGAGCCCGCCGGGGATGACCGCCTTCAGCTTGCGGCCCTTCCAGACGCCGCCCGCGTACTCGATGACGTCCTTCAGGTTCACCCCGCACTCGAACTCGTAGGCCCCGGGACGCTCCACGTGCCCGGAGACGCAGAAGATCCGGGTGCCGGGGGTGTCCTCGGTGCCGAGCTTCAGGAACTCCTCCGCCCCCTCCCGGATCACGAAGGGGACGTTGGAGAGGGTCTCCACGTTGTTCACGATGGTGGGGCAGCGGAACAGCCCCTCCACGGCGGGGAAGGGCGGCTTGAGCCGGGGGTTGCCCCGGTTCCCCTCGATGGAGGAGAGCATCCCCGTCTCCTCGCCGCACACGTAGGCGCCGGCGCCGGTGTGCACGAAGAGGTCGATCGAGACCCCCGTGCCCAGGATGTCCCCGCCGAGGTAGCCCCGCTCCCGGGCCTCCTCGATGGCCTTCTCCAGCGCGGCCTGGGCGTGGGGGAACTCGCCGCGCACGTAGATGTAGCCGGTCCGGGCGCCGATGGCGTAGCAGGTGATGAGACAGCCCTCGAGGAGGAGGTGCGGCCGGCGCTCCATGATGTGCCGGTCCTTGAAGGTGCCCGGCTCCGACTCGTCGCCGTTGCAGGTGAGGTAGACCGGCTTCTCGTTCTGCTTGGGGAGAAACCCCCATTTCCGGCCCGCCTCGAACCCGGCCCCGCCCCGCCCGCGGATTCTCGCCTTCGCCACCTCCGCCACCACCTCGGAGGGCTGCATCTCCTTCAGGGCCTTCTCCAGCGCCCGGTACCCCCCGTCGGCGAGGTAGGTGTCGATCGCGGCGGAGTCCTCCCGATCGATCCCGTGCAGCAGGATACGCCGTTCCGTGATGCTCACGCTCAGGCTCCCCGACTCTTGAGCTCGTCGATGATCCGCCCCACCGTCTCCGGGGTCACGTCCCCGAAGCGGATGCCGTCCGCGAGGATGCACGGAGCCTGCTCGCACAGCCCCAGGCACTCCGCGGTCTCCAGGGAGAACTCCCCGTCCGGCGTCACCTCCCCCCGGTCGGCCCGGATGCCGAGCTTCTCCTCCAGCGCCCGCAGCACCTCCCCCGCCCCCCGCAGGTGGCAGGAGAGGGTCTTGCACACGTAGAGGTGGTGGCGGCCGCGCTTCCGCTGGGAGAGCATCGTGTAGAAGGTGATGACTCCCAGCACGTGCGCGGGGGTGCAGCCGAGGTACTCCGCCAGGCCCTCGATGTGCTCCCGGGGGATGTGCCGGTACTCCTCCTGGATCGCCATGAGGATGGGGATCAGCGCCGCGGTGCGGCGCGGGTACCGGGCCACGATGGCATCGAAACGCTCTCGCAGGTGCTCGGGAGGAAAGGCTCCGTTGGCCTCGCCCATCTTCGTTTCCATAAGGCTCTTGTCCCTGACGAACGGTTCGCCTACCGGTCGCACTCCCCCATCACGAAGTCGATGGAGCCGAGGATGGCCACGGTGTCCGGGATCATGTGCCCCGGGAGCACCTTGGGAAGGACCGAGAGGTTCATGAACGAGGGCCCCCGGATCCGGAGGCGCTGGGGACGGTTCGTCCCCGCCCCCACCGCGTAGATCCCGAGGATGCCCTTCGGGTTCTCCGCCCGGAAGTAGAACTCCGAGCCCTTGGCGGCCCGGGGCCCTTCGGTGACCACCATGAACTGGTGTATGAGCTCCTCCATCCGCGTGAGCACGCTCTGCTTCTCCGGGATGGACGTCTTGTAGTCGTCGAGGCACACGGGGCCGTCCGGGATCCTCTCGACGGCCTGGAGGATGATCCGGGCCGACTGGCGCATCTCCTCGATGCGGCAGAGGTAGCGGTCCAGGCAGTCGCCCCGGCTTCCCACGGGCACGTCGAACTCGTAGTTCTCGTACCCGCAGTACGGCTCCTCCTTGCGCAGGTCGTACTCCACGCCCGAGCCCCTGAGGTTCGGGCCGGAGAGCCCGTGGGAGAGGGCGAGGTCCTTCGGAATGACGCCCACTCCCTCCAGCCGGTCGAGCCAGATGCGGTTGCGGGTGAGCAGCGTCTCGTACTCGTCCACCCGCCTGGGGAAGTCCAGGCAGAAGGTCCGCAGGGACTCGAGCCACCCCTCCGGCGCATCCCGGTCCACGCCCCCGATCCGGGCGTAGGAGGTGGTGAACCGGGCGCCGCAGATCCTCTCGATGAGGTCGTAGAGGATCTCCCGCTCCCGGAACGTCCAGAGGAAGATCGTCATGGCCCCCACGTCCATGGCGAAGGCCCCGAGCCCCAGGAGGTGGCTCTGGATCCGGCCGATCTCCCAGGCGATGACCCGGAGGGCCTCGGCCCGCGGGGGCGGCTCCACCCCGAGCAGCTTCTCGATCGCGGTCACGTAGGTCATGTTGTTCGCGATCGGGGCCAGGTAGTCCCACCGGTCCGTGTAGGGGATGAACTTGTGGAACCCGTGGTGCTCCGCGATCTTCTCCATCGCCCGGTGCAGGTAGCCGATGTCGAGCTCGGCGCCCTCGATCCGCTCCCCGTTCAGGGTGAGAATCACGCGCAGGACCCCGTGGGTGGAGGGATGGGAGGGCCCCATGTTGAGGACCATCCGGTCCTCGGCCTCGAGGCGCTCCTCGAACTCGATCTCCCCCTCCTCGGTGCGGTCCACCCGCCCCTCGAGGATCTCTCGCTCAGTCATCGCTGGGCTCCCCGCCTTCCGGCCCGGTCACGAAGGGCCGGGCGTAATCCTTCTCGCGCATGGGGTCCGTGATGGGGATGTGCCCCTGCCACGGGTAGTCGCGCCGGCAGGGAAACCCCTCCCAGTCCTCGGGCATGAGGATCCGCCGGAGGTCGGGATGGCCCGCGAAGCGGATTCCGAACATGTCGTAGACCTCGCGCTCGAGCCAGTCGGCGACGCCGAAGAGGTCGCTCACCGTGGGGACCTCCACCTCCTCGTCCGGGACCACCGCCTTCACCCGCGTGAGCTCGCGCTTCCCGAGGTGCAGCAGGTGATAGACGACGCGGAACCGCCCGGAGACGTCGGCCCGGTCCAGGTAGTCCACCGCCGTGAGGTCGTCCAGGTAGGTGAATCCGGCCTCGTCCCGCAGGGCGAGGAGGACGTCGTGGATCGCCTCCGGCCGGACGCCCACCCAGTCCTGTCCCCCGTGCTCCCCCTGCTCCACCACCGCCTCCGGGAACCGCTCGAGGACGAAGGCCGTGCCGGTGCCGTGGGCCTCTTCCGTCATCGTTCCTCTCCCTCCTCCCTCGGCGCCCGGAGCAACGAGTCGGTGTGGGGCCGCTCGCGGGAGATCTTCTCCTGCAGCTTCATGAGGGTGTTCAGCACCATCTCCGGGCGCGGGGGGCATCCCGGGATGAAGAAGTCCACGGGGATGATCCGGTCCACGCCCTGGCAGACGGGGTAGGAACGGAACATGCCGCCCGTGCAGGCGCAGGCCCCCATGGCGATGCACCACTTGGGCTCCGCCATCTGGTCCCAGATCCGCTTCACCGCGTGGGACATCTTGTAGGTCATGGTCCCCGCCACGATCATCACGTCCGCCTGGCGGGGGCTGAAGCGGGCCACCTCCGCCCCGAACCGGGCGATGTCGAACCGGGAGGCGGCGGTGGCCATGAACTCGATGGCACAGCAGGAAAGCCCCATGGGCAGGGGCCACAGGGAGTTCTTCCGGGCCCAGTTCACCAGGGCGTCCGCCGTGGTGGTAAGGAAGCCGCCGTCCCGGGCGGGACCGGAGACCCGGATCTCGGCCCGGCGCCTCGCTTCCCCGGACTCCCTCTTCTCCGTCAGCCGTCCTTCTGCCACCGGAGGACTCCTTTCTTGACCATGTAGAGCCACCCGGCGAACAGGATGGCGATGAAGACCAGCATCTCCACGAACACCAGGGCCGGGGGAAGATCGTCGAACACCACCGCCCACGGGTAGAGGAAGACCACCTCGATGTCGAAGAGGATGAAGAGCATCGCCACGAGGTAGAACTTCACCGAGAACCGGAGGTGGGCGGGCGTGATCACGGGCATGCCGCACTCGTAGGGCGAGTCCTTGACCGGGTTGCCCCGGGCCTTCTTGCCGATGAGGGCCGACAGCACGATGAGCCCCGCGGCGAAGCCACCCGCGATCAGGATGACGAGGAGGATGGGCAGGTAATCGTTGAGATCCGCTCCCATGGAGGTCGTCCTTGCTGGGAATATGGACCGGGCCTGCGGCGGGGGTCCGGCCGTCGGGAAGAAGGGCGTATCCTAGTGGGCGCCCGGATGGCGGCCAACCTTTTACGGCCCGTCCGCGGCTCCCGGCGGGAGCGGCCCCGGACTCCGGGATCTATTCTTGACAACTTTGTCCGAATTACCTAGGGATGGACCCGGCCGGGACCGGTGCCCGGCCCGGGAGGCGCCCCTTGCGAGTCCTCTTCCTCTACCCTTCCATCGACACCCCGGTGGGCTTCAACCACGGGCTGGCCGCCATGAGCGGCGTGCTCCGGGCCCACGGCCACGAGACGCGGCTGATCCACGCCAACGAGGGGCTCGGTCCGCTCCCCACCGCGGACGACATCCGGGCGGTGGTGGCGGAGTACGAGCCGGACGTCATCGGCTTCTCCTCCATGACCCAGCAGTATCCCTGGAGCTCGGAGATGGCGCGGGCCCTCCGGGAGCGGGGGGTCCGGGTCCCCATCGTGGTGGGCGGCGTCCACTGCACCATGGTGCCCGACGAGGTGGGACGCGACCCGTGGTGGGACGCGGTGTTCGTGGGCGAGGCCGACCACTCCTTCCTCGAGTACGTGGAACGCCTGGCGAGGGGTGGGGATCTCACCACCGTGCCGGGCACGCGGGTCCTCGTGGACGGGGAGCTCCGGAGGAACCCCGTGGGCCCCTTCCCGGACCTCGTCTCCCTGCCCCCCAAGGACTACGACCTCTTCGACATCCGGCGGATCCTGGAGGTGAAGAACGGCTGGATCTCGATCCTCACCAGCCGCGGTTGCCCCTTCAAGTGCACCTACTGCTTCAACAAGGAGATCGTCGATCTCTACCGGGAGGAGGGGGGCAGCCGGAACCGCAAGGAGTATCTCCGCCGGTATCCCATCGAGAGGATCCTCGACGAGATCCGGCGGATGAAGGAGCGGTTCCCCGACCTGCTCACCACGGTCATCTTCGACGACGACCTCTTCACCCTGGACAAGAGGTACGTCCTCGAGTTCTGCGCCGCCTACAAGGCCTCCGGCCTGGCCATCCCGTTCGTGGTGAACGCCCACGTGCAGGTCTTCGACGACGAGATCGCCTTCGCCCTGAAGGACGCGGGCTGCCTCATCGCCAAGTTCGGGCTGGAGTCGGGCAGCGACCGGGTCCGGAAGGAGATCCTGTGGCGGTTCATGCCGAACAAGAAGATCATCGAGTCCTTCCGGGCCGCCCAGCGCTACCACCTCCACACCTCGGCGTTCATCATGCTCGGCCTCCCCACGGAGACCCGGGAGGAGATCGAGGAGACGCTCCAGATGTGCGCGGACATCCGCATGGGCCGCTTCCGCTGGGCGCTCTTCTACCCCTTCCCCGGCACCGCGGGGTACCGGATCGCCGAGGAGATGGGCCTCATCGACTTCGAGAAGGCGAGGAGGATGGGGAACTACTTCGACGCCTCCTGCCTCACGTTCAGCGAGGAGCACGACCTCTTCCTGGAGAAGCTCGCGGTCTTCTGCCACTGGTACGTGAACGCCCGCACCCCCTGGCCCTCCCGCCCGATCTACGAGGAGCTGGTCCGCGAGCTCTCCGCCCTGGACCGGGAGGAGTTCCGCGCGCGGAAGGCCGAGCTGAAGCGGCGGGACCGGGAGCTCTCCGACGAGCTCCTGGAGAGGGACGTGGTCCACTACTCCCAGCGCTACTCCCACGTCATGGGCGTCCGCTCGGACTTCGTGAAGTGGGAACGCGAACAGCTCGCCCGGGGCAAGATCCTCCGCCCCACCACCTACACCCTGGACTAGCAGGCTGTCGGAGTATGGAAGTGCGGCCCCGTTACGAGCGCCGTGGGTCCCGTATGCAAGGCGCGGATCTGTTAGCGATGCATGAGCATGGTCTGGGAGCGGCAACGCAGCAGACGGGCCCACGCCGCCGTAACCCTCAGGGCGCAGGGGGGTTGCGGTCTCCTGCTGCGTTGCACGTCGTCGTCGACCCGTCAAGGGTCGACTCCTCCGCGCGCCTTGCATGAGCCTCGCAAGACCCCTGCGCGGGACTCGCATCCATACTCCGACAGCCTGCCAGGCGGGAACATCCTGTAACCTTCGCCGGCGGCCCCCGTCCCCCTCAGCTCCCCGCCGCCGTCTCCGCGGTCTCCTCCTCCACCGGCTCGCCGCGGCGGCGGCGGAGGTACCGGTCGATGGCGCGGGCCGCCTTCCGCCCGTCACCCATGGCGGTGATCACCGTGGCCCCGCCCGTGATGTCCCCCCCGGCGAAGACCCCCTCGAGGGAGGTCATCCGGGTCTCCTCGTCCACCTCGATGCGACCCCACCGGTCCGTGACCAGCCCCGGGGTGGCGCTCGCGAGCACGGGGTTCGGCCCCTGCCCGATGGCGAAGATGAAGGTCTCCACCGGCATGACGAACTCCGAGCCCTCCTTCACCACGGGCCGCCGCCTCCCCGACTCGTCCGGCTCTCCGAGCTCCATCTCCACGCACTCCACGGCCCGGACGCTCCCCTCCTCGTCCCCGATCAGGCGCACGGGATTCGTGAGGAGGTGGAACCGCACCCCGTCCTCCTTCGCGTGCTCGATCTCCTCGTTC
>JAOZQC010000451.1:0-845 GCA_029932425.1 Planctomycetota bacterium
TCCACCCCCAGGGGCGCCGCCTGCAGCACCTTCCTCCAGATCGCCAGGAGGTCCCCGGCCGTGACCCGGTCGATCTCCTCCGGCTCCCCGTACTCGCAGCGGGCGTAGGGCTCTCCCGCGCACATGACGCGCACGCACCGGTCGAAGGCGTGGCGGGCGCGATCCTCGGCCAGCCCTTCCACGTACCGCCGCAGGTTCAACCGCTCCTGCTCCACCCGGTCGGGGGGAAACGACCCGCCCTCGAGGAGGGGGGAGAGGAGCACCTCGCCCAGGACCTCCAGGCCCCGCCGGAAGAGATCCGCCCCCCCCAGGAGGAGGTACCGGTCGTCCACCACGTCCAGCCGGAAGCTCAGGATCTGCCACTCCCCGAAGCGGGCCACGTCCACGTCCAGTCCCGCGCCGAACATGCTCTCCAGGCGCCGCGCGAGGGCGGTCATGTCCGGGTCGCGGCGGGTCCCCCGCCGGAGCACGAAGGGCAGGAGAGCGGCGGCGCTGGTGTCCTCGTCGAGGGACCGGAGGAGCAGGAGGTGGACCACGGAGGTCTTGAAGCGGCGGGTGGGATGCACCACCAGCTCCACCGCCCCCGGGAGGCGGTACTCCAGGATCTCGGGCTCCCCTCCGGCGGGCGTCAACGTATCCCTCTGTGATGAAAAAGGTTCCGTTCGGGGTCTGGAAGGTAATCTAGCAGCGTCCTCACGCGGAGTCAAACCGGAGGCGCATCCGGCACTGACCTTGCGGTGACACGGCCGGTCTACAAGATCGCGAGGAGGTATCCCGGAACGATGAGTCGCATCCGCCTGGCCGTCCTGGTCGTCCTCACCCTGTCCCTGCCCCTGCTCGCCCGC
>JAOZQC010000451.1:855-3373 GCA_029932425.1 Planctomycetota bacterium
TGGGGACGAGCCCGCGAAGCCCGCTCCCCCCGCCCCCGGCGCGAAGCCCGCCCCCCCCGCCTCCTCCCCGGAGGCGATGGAACTTCTGGCCCGGGCCGTGGCCCACCAGGCCCCGGAGGAGTTCGCCCGGGAGGGGGCCATCCGGTCCCTCTCGGTCCGGATCCAGGCGGTGGCCTGGGATCGCTCCACGAGCCCTCCCGAGAAGATCTCCATGGGGGTCCGCCGCGACCTCCTCTTCGGGGAGAAGGAGGGGTTCCGCTCGGAGTGGCGCTCCTCGGTGGACACCCAGGTCTACGGGTTCGACGGGACGCGCTACTGGTACGCGGAGTACGACCAGGGCGGCGCCCTCGTGCGCGCGGTGTTCCTGCTCGGCGACAAGTACCGGCGGGAGCGGGCCACCGCGGAGAGCGAGAGGGTGGAGACGAAGTACCTCCTCCGGCTCTTCTTCCTGGCGAACCTGCGGGGCCCCCGGGTGGTCTTCTCCGTGAAGCCCGACGAGGAGGCCGTCGTCTTCGGGGAGAAGATCCCCTGCCGCGTGCTGGTCCGCGAGAGCCGGAAGCCGGGCGGCAAGGAGCCCCCCCTCACCCTGTGGCTCTCGCGGAAGGACCTCACGCTGGTGAAGGCGAAGGCCCACGCCGTGCGGGAAGGCCAGAAGAGCCTGATCTTCCTCTTCCGGTACGACGAGCGTGTCCAGCCCCGCGTCCGGGGCGTCCTGGTGCCCTACCGCATGGAGATCCGCGAGCAGCCCTTCGGCGCCCGGGAATCCCGCGTCTCCTCCCGGGCCACCCTGGAGGAGAACGGTATCTCCTTCAACACCCCCCTCGACCGGAAGCTCTTCCTGAAACCCCGCCGGGAGTGAACCGGAGGGGGGTCTTCGCCCGCCTTCCGCGGCCGGGGTCGCTCCCCGGCCTCGATCCGCAGAGGGTCGACTCCCCACCGCCCGCGCCCGGGACGAGGAACGCCGGTCTCAGCGCCGCCGGAAGTGGCGCTCCAGCTCCGCGAAGGGGATCTCGATCTCCGTGGGGCGGCCGTGGGGGCAGGTGTGGGCGTGCTCCAGCCGCTCCGCGGCCGCCAGGAGGTCGGCCACCTGCTCCCGGGACAGCGGTTCCCCCGCCTTCACCGCGGCCCGGCAGGCCAGCGTGGAGAGGATGCCCTCCGCGAGATCCTCGGGCCGCGGCGCGCCCCCCTCGCCGAGCCGCACGAGGACGCTCTCCACGATCAGCGCGGGGTCCGCCTCGTCCGCGGCCGCGGGGATCCCCTCCACGGCCACGCTCCGGGGCCCGAACCGGCGGATCTCGAGCCCGATCGCGGCCAGCTCGTCCTCCCGGGAGAGCAGCCGCTCCGTCTCCTCCTCCGTGAGCTCCACCACCACCGGCCGCAGGAGCCTCTGGACGGCCCGGCCCCCCTCGCGGAACCGCGAGCGGAACCGGTCGTAGAGCACGCGCTCGTGGAGCGCGTGCTGGTCGACCAGGCGGATCCCCTCGCGGGTCTCGAGCACGATGAACGTGTTCCTCACCTGCAGGAAGTCCAGGGCCCGGCCCACCGGCCCGCCCGCCGTCCGGCGACCCGCGCCGGGACGTCCCCCGGGGAAGAGCGGGGCCTCCCCCGCCCCCCCGGGCCCCGCCCCTCCCCGCCTTGCCAGGTAGTCCCCCACCGCCTCCCGCACGCTCCGCCGCGCATCCCCCTCCTCCGCCTCTCCCCCCGGAGGCAGGGACACCCGGGCCGCGCCCCCCGCCTCGAGCAGCGCCTCGCGGAGCGTGCGGTGCACCAGCGCGTGGACGAGCCCCGGCTCCCGGAACCGCACCGTGAGCTTCGCCGGATGGACGTTCTGGTCCACCAGGGCGGGATCCACGGTGAGGAAGAGGAAGACCATGGGGCTCCGGCGGCCGAAGATCAGGTCCTCGTAGGCCAGGCGCACCGCGTGGAGGATCGTGCGATCCGTCACGTGCCGGCCGTTCAGGAAGAGGAGCATCCGCGAGGAGTCCGCGAAGCTGAGGTCCGGAGGAGCCAGCCACCCCTCCAGCAGGATGCCGGGCGCCTCCCCCCGGGCTTCGATGAGCCTCTCCCGGAGGTCCTTCCCGAAGGCCCGGGCGATGCGCTCCCGGCGCGTCATGCCCTCGGGATAGAAGGCCACCTCGCGGCCGGACCGGGTCAGGCGGAAGGTGACGGAGGGAACGGCCACCGCGAAGCGATGCACGGTCCCCGCGATCCGGGCCATCTCCGCCGCCGGGGACTTCAGGAACTTCCGCCGCGCGGGGACGTTCCGGAAGAGGTCGGCCACCTCCACCGTGGTCCCCGCGGGTGCGGCCGCGGGTCGCACGCCGGAGATCCTCCCGAACTCGTCCTCCACCTCGTGCCCGGAGTCGGCGCCCGGCACCCGGCTCACGATCCGCGCCCGGGAGACCGAGCCGATGGAAGCCAGCGCCTCCCCCCGGAAGCCGAGGGAACCGATGTGCAGGAGGTCGCCCACGTCGGAGAGCTTCGAGGTGGCGTGGGGCAGGAAGGCCAGGGCCAGGTC
>JAOZQC010000452.1 GCA_029932425.1 Planctomycetota bacterium
CTGGGCCTCGTCGATCACCAGTACCACGTTCTGCCCCATGCGGTACTGGTCGATGAGGAAGGAGTTCAGCTCGGAGAACAGGGTGACCTTCCCCACGTTCCCCGGGATCCAGAGGTTGAACTCCTCGCAGATCGCCTGGAGGAGCTGCTTGCCCGTGAGCCGGGTGTTGGTGATGACGGCCACCTTCGTGTTCGGGTCCAGCCGGTTCAGCAGCGCCCGGCAGATCGTGGTCTTCCCCGACCCGATCTCTCCGGTGAGGAGGACGAATCCCTTGCGCTCGGAGATGGCGTAGATGAGCGAGCTCAGGGCCTCTTGGTGCTGCTCCGAGTGGAAGAAGAACCGGGTGTCCGGCGTGGTGTTGAAGGGCATCTTGTTGAGGCCGTAGTAGTGCTGGTACATCGCGCCGCCTCCGGCTACCTCACCAGGTCGATCGCTCCCCTGAGGAGAGCGTGGATACGATGGTCGACTCCGAACTCCAGGAACACCACGCCGCCCGAGAGGAGCGCGAGGGCCGCCACCGCCACCGCCGCCAGCCGTTTCCTCCGCCGGGCCGCGGCGCGCTCCGCGAGGGTCTCGATCGCGGCGATGCTCCCCAGCACCGGGACGTCCAGCATCGCCGCCACCTCCTCCGTGTACCGGAACGAATGGTCGAGGCCGTCCAGGACCAGCACGCTCCCCACCCCCACGCCCAGCCCGAGGAGGAGGCCGGCCAGGGCCACCAGGATCCGGTTCGGGCTGCTGGGGCGGAGGGGAAAGACGGGGGGGTCGAGCACCTCGAACACGATGGCGCTCTCCGCCATCTTCGCCTGCCAGTTCGCCTTCGCCGCCTGCTCCTTCTCGAGGAGCTTCTCGAGCTTGGCCCGCGCCGCCGCCTTCCGGTCCCGCAGATCCTCCCAGCGTCTCGAGAGCTCCGGCCATGCGCGGGCGAGCGCCTCGAGCCGCCTCTCCCGGCGGACGTACTCCTCGAGGAGATCCCGCTTCACGGTGAGGGCGGAGAGCACGTCCATCTCCGAGCTCTTGAGCTGCTGGAACATCGGGTTCGGGACCTTCTTCTTCACCGTCCTGAGCTTCTTCTCCTCCGCCCCGAGGTCCTTCCTGAGCTTCTCGATGAACTCCCTCTGGGCGATGACCTTGGGGTGTTCGTCGGTGTAGTTGTGCACCTGCTTGAGGACGTGCAGCTCCCTCTCCGCGTCCCGGATCTCCTGCTTGATCCGGTCCACGGTCATCTCGTTGCCGACCTTCTCCGTGATCTCCGTCCACTCCGGCTCGTCCTTCATCTGGGTCCGGATGTCCGCGAGCTGGCGCTCCAGCGCCCGCACCTCGATCTCGGTGGTCTTCCGCTTCTCCTGCTCCGCGGCCAGCCGATCGGGGATCGTGTCCGGCTGGCCGAAGCGGTAGTCGTGATGCTCCTCCTCGAAGGAGGCCAGGGCGTCGGCGGCGGCCTTCTGCTCCTCCCGGGCCGCGGCCACCTCCGCCCGGATGGACTGGAGGGCGCGCGCGGCGGCGTCCTTCTGCGTGCTGTACTGGCGGTTCCGGTAGTCGGTGGAGAGGCGGGACACGATCTTCTGCGCCCGGGCGGGGTCCGGGCAGGTATGGGAGATCCGGAAGACGAACTCGTTGCGGTTCGTCTCCGTGAGCTCCACCTTCGTGTTCTCGAGGAGCCTGCGGATGAGGGCTTCCCGCCGTTCGAGCCGCTCCCGCTCGGGCAGGCCGTTCAGGTCCCGGTCCAGGTTCAGGTCCCGGATGAGCCCTTCCATGGTGCTCCGGGAGAGGATCTCCTCGTGGATCGCCCGCACCCTCTCCGTGGCGTGGCGCACGCCCGCCAGGTCCTTGCCGTAGGCCTGCCAGAGCGCCTTGTTCTCGGTGACCCGGACCCGCGTGAAGGACTCGTACCTCCCGGGCAGGAAGGCCGACGCCACCATCACGACGAGAAAAATGGACAGCGTGATCCCGGCCACG
Organism: Planctomycetota bacterium; assembly: GCA_029932425.1. Taxonomy (GTDB): domain Bacteria; phylum Planctomycetota; class JAJSAM01; order JAJSAM01; family JAJSAM01; genus JAOZQC01. The sequence continues at coordinate 1,960 of JAOZQC010000452.1, forward strand.
AGGTATTTCCGCGCCAGGATCAGGTCCGCGATCTCGCGCAGGCTTCTCTGTGAGCTCATGGGCCGAATCCCCGCAACCTGTTACGAGCGGTCAGGTTTCTATCGGCCAGCGCGCCGGGGGATTGGAGCCAAAAGCGGGGATGCGGGGTCCGGGTCGCGGATCAGCGGTCCCGCATGTCGTCGTAGACGGAGTACACGGCGGCGGGGGCCACCAGCCACTGGATGGGCCAGAGGATCTCCCGGGCCACGTCCCCCACCTTCACCATGGCGGTGGGAGGGACCCACACGATGTCGTTCGGCTGGAGGTACCAGTTCGTGGCGTCGTCGTCCTCGATGACCACGTCCTTCAGGCGGACCGGGAGGATGGTGGGGTTCCGGGGGTCGCCCCGGGTGACCTGGATGTCGTTGGGGGCGGCCCGCCAGTTCAGGGTTCCCGCCAGGGCGATCGCCTTCACCACCGTGTCGCGGCCCGTGTAGGGGTAGGCGCCCGGCCGCTGGACCTCGCCGTAGACGAAGATGTGCTTCGACCGGAAGGCGGTCACGGAGACGGTGACGTCCACGTTCCGGATGTAGCGGGAGATGTCCGCCTCGAGCGCCTTCTCGATCTCCTCCACCGTCTTGCCCGCCACGAGCACGTCCCCCACCAGGGGCAGCGAGATCCGCCCGTCGGGACGTACCGGCGCCACGGTGCGGAGATCGGGGTTGTCCTTGACGGTGACGGTGAGCTCGTCGGGCGGCTCCACCACGTACCGGGGGAAGGTATCCCACGACGGCACCTGCCTCGCCAGCACCGAGTTGATCACGGCGTTCGCGTTGTCGGAGGGACGGGAGCCGGCGCATCCGCCGAGGATCAGCCCCCCCGCTCCGCAGACGATGATCCACGCTCTCGCAAGGCCCATGACGCGACTCCTCGGCCTCCTCCACCGGAGGAAGCGCCCGGGATCCCGCACTCCCCGTGCCAGCGCGGGCCCCCCGGGCGGGGGGGGAGAGCCCAGCTTCCGCCGTGCCAACGGGTTGCGTCGCCTTGCCCGCACAAACCCCCTCTCCGGGCCCGCGCCCGCGTCGAAAAATCGCAACGCGGCCCGGACCGCCGCGAAACCCTTTCCGGGGCGCCCCGCATCGGGGACACTGGCGATCCGCATGAGACCACGGCCGCTCCACGGGACGCCCCGCCTCCTCCCTCTCCTGCCCGCGGCGTTCGCCCTCGTCCTCTACCTGGCCACCCTGGCCCCGGGGGTCTACTGGGGGGACTCCGCCCAGCTCCAGCTCGAGACGGCCCATCCCCGGGCCGGCGCCGGCGCCCGCTCCTACTCCGCCTTCACCTTCACGGCGGCGCTGATCTCGCGGGCCACGGGCCTCCCGCCGGCCCCCTCCGCCAACCTCGCCAGCGCTCA
>JAOZQC010000039.1 GCA_029932425.1 Planctomycetota bacterium
AGCGTCCGCGGCCGTGCTTTCCCCGGAGAACCCCCTACCGGGTCCCGCCCCGGAAGTGACGCCGGAGCCACATCCGGAGGAGCGGATGCCGGGCGCCGCCGGCCCGCATCCCGGGGGCTCCCTCCAGGCCGAAGCGGCGGTACCGCCCGGGGGCGCGCGCCGTCCGGGGACCCCGATGCATCCGGCGACCCCGCTCCATCACGGGTCCGCGCCGCATCCGGGGACCCCGTTCCATCATGGGTCCCGGCCCCATCCGGCGCCCGGGCTCCATCCCGGGGCTCCGGCCGCGCATCATCCGCCGGCCCCGGGGACCTCCCCGGCCGCGCCGCATCAGGGCCCGGCGCCGCATCATGACCCCCCGGCGCATCCGCCTCATCCGCTCCCCCATCAACCGCCGCCGCAGGGCCGGCCTCCGGAACCCCGGACGCTCCGGACCCCGGCGACCCCTCGCGAGGGCCGGTCCCCTCCGGCCCGCGGGCGTCCGGCCCCGGAAGCGCGCGAAGAACCTCGCCCGGTCCTCGGGCCTCGCCCGCTTGAGGCGCAGGAGAAGATGCCGCCTCTGCTCCGGCCCGAGACGCCGGAGACGCTCGCGGAAGCCCTCGGGCATCCGCGCCCGGACGTGCTTCCGGGCGGGGCCCTTCGCCGCCCGCTCCCCCCGCGGCCGCACCGGGGGCCGGAACCCGGGCCGCTTCCCCGGACCCTCCGGAGCCGCCTTCCGAGCCCGCCCGGGATGCGCCTCCCGGAGCTTCTTCCCGCGGGCCCCGGGCTTTCCGGGGGCCTCGCCCTTCTTCGCTTCGAGGATGCGCCGGACCATCCGGCGCCTCTCCTCCGGGGTGGCCTTCCGGAACTTCTCCATCACCTCCCGGCGCTTCTCCGGCTCGAGCTTCATGAGCCATTCCCGGAGGGCGGCGCCCTCGGGCCCCCGGAACCGCGGTCCGGGTCCCGGCCGCCCCTCCGCATGGGCACGCGGCCCGCGCGCGCCCGGCCCCCGCCTCCCGGGCCCGTCCCCTCCCTCCTGGGCCAGGCCGAGCCCCGTCAGGGCGAGCACGAGGCCCGCCGCCAGCATCGTCGTCTCCAGTCGCTTCATCGCACCATCTCCTTCATTACCTGAGCTTCGGTCACGGGGTTGGAACACCGGTCCCCGGCGAGGGTTTCGCAGGATCCCCCCCGAACTCAGGTGCAAAGCATCTTCGCGGCGGCGCCGGCGGCGGCCGTCACCAGGATCCAGCGGATCCACGGCGCTCCCTTCCGGATCGCCAGGACCGTGGCCAGGACCGCCCCCGTCATGTTGCCCGCCGCCAGGACCAGGCCCGCCGCCCAGTCCACCTGGTCCGCGAGGATGAAGCTGCCCAGGGCGAGGGGGGTGTAGAGGAGCACGAGGAACACCTTGGCCGCGTTCCCCCGCACCAGGTCCAGGCCTCCCCCGAGGACCAGGCCGGCGAGGAGGAGGAAGCCCACCCCGGCCTGGACGTACCCCCCGTAGAGGCCGATGCCGAGGAAGGCCAGGGACCTCCAGGGCTCCACGAGCCGGCGTCCGGTCCCGGAGAGCCAGCGGGCCGGCTTCACGCACACCGAGGCCGCCACCAGGACGATCACGAAGGCGAAGATCCGTTTCAGGGCGGGGTCCGGGGTCACGCTGGCCAGCCGGGCCCCGGCCGCCGCCCCCAGGAGGAGCGCGGGGAGAAGGGGCAGCACCCGGCGGACGTCCAGGGCCCCCCCTTTCCGGAATCCGATCGCCGCGGCCAGGGTCTGGAGGAGGATGGCGACCCGGTTCGTGCCGTTGGCCACGGTGGCGGGGAGTCCCGCGAGCTCGATGAGGAGGGGAAGGGTGATCGCGGAGCCGCCCCCCGCCAGGGTGTTCACGAAGCCGGCCAGGACGCCCCCGCCGAGGAGGAGGAGGACGAGCCCCGTCGTCATGCGTCGCCGGCTCGCGTGACGGAGACCTTCTTCTGGGCGATCAGCTCATCGTTGCAGGACAGGCGGAACTCGTACTCCCCGGGCTCGGGGAAGACGATGTTCTGGAGCCGGAAGGCCAGCTCCGCGGTCTGGAGCGGGTCGGGGAGCTCCAGGGGAGGCGTGGACCCGCTCCCGATCTCCCGGCCGTCCTTCAGGTGCACGAGACTCAGGCGGAAGACGTACCTCCCCACGGCATCCGTGATGTTCGCGTAGATGGCGAGCTGGCCGTGACGGCAGGGGAAGCGGCGGGCCCCGATGTGGTGGAAGATGCCGATGCAGGACTTCTTGTTCGTCTCCTGCTCATGGATGACGTAGTCGCAGACGAGGAAGGCCTTCACCACCGGGGGGTGGGCCATCAGTCCACCAGTTCCACGTTCCAGTACCGGTCGGAGACGAACTTCTCCCAGGACGCCTTCCGCCGTCCCACCCCGATCTCCAGGGCTCCGCTCCACTGCGGCTGGACCGGCTCCCGCCGGAGGGAGAGACCCGACTCCTCGAGGGAGCGGCTCGCCTTCTTCTTGTTGCACTCCAGGCAGGCCAGCACGCAGTTGTCCCAGGAGCTCCGGCCGCCGCGGCACCGCGGCACGACGTGGTCGATGGACAGGAGCTCGGAGCCGGGCCGCGCCCCGCAGTACTGGCAGGTGTAGTTGTCCCTCCGGTAGATGTTCCGCCGGGAGAAGGCGGCGCCGCGCCGGGGGAACCCGTTGTACCGGGTGAGAACGATGATCTCGGGGACCCGGATCCGGAAGAGGGGCGTGTAGATCGCCGGCTCCCCCTCCGCGGCGCGGATCTCCGCCCAGTCCGCGAAGTCGTACGCCTCGTAGGTCTCCGGGCAGATGATGCGCGCCACCTGGCGGTAGGCCAGGACGAGCGCGTGGCGGACCGTGGTGGTGGTGATCGCGGTCCACGACCGGTTGAGGACCAGGGCTCGTTCGGTGAGAACGCTCATGGGCTCGCCTCTTCATGATACGTCTTCGCCCGGGGGCTCCGGACGGGAAACAGGGCGTTTGCGGGACCGGCGGCGGGGGGGGGAAGGCGCTCGTCCCCTTCCCGGAACCGGCGCGAAGCGGGAGAGTTCACCGGGAAGCGGCTACACTGCCCTCCATGAGCGATCTGCCCGGACGAGCGGACGTGGTGATCGTGGGGGGCGGCATCATCGGGACGGCGCTGGCCCACCATCTCGGCCGTCTCGGGGCCCGGGACGTGCTCCTCCTGGAACGGGAGAGGCTCCTCGGCACGGGTTCCACGGGAGCCTCCGCCGGGGGCCTGCGACAGCAGTTCGAGAAGGAGCACGACGTCCTCTTCGCCATGGAGGGGGTGCGCCAGATCCTCCGGCTCGAGGAGGAGACCGGGGTCGATCCGGACTTCCGCCGGCACGGGTACTTCCTCCTGGCGGGCACGGAGGAGACGAGGGAGCGGCTCCTCGCGGACATCGCCCTCCAGAACCGGCTGGGCCTGCCGGCCGTCTTCCTCGCCCCCCGGGAGATCGCGACCCGCTACCCGGTGCTCCGCACCGAGGATCTCGCGGGGGCGGCCTTCTGCCCCACCGACGGGTACTGCGATCCCCACCGGATCCTCCAGGCCTTCCGGGCTTCCGCGAAGGGGGCGGGCATCCGCATCGAGACCGGCGTGGAGGTCCGGGGCTTCCTCCGGGACGGTCCCCGGGTCACCGGGGTGCGGACGGACCGGGGGGACGTGCGGGCGGCGTACGTGGTGAACGCCGCGGGGCCGTGGGGCGGGGATCTCGCGCGGCTCGCGGGTCTCCCCCTCCCCCTCCGGACCTGCCGGCGCCAGATCTTCGCCACGCACCCCTGCGATGTCCCCGGGGATCTGCCGCTCGTGATCGACCTGGACCACCCCTTCTACTTCCGCCCCGAGGTGGGAGGGGTGATCCTCTCCGCCGCCGAGGTGGAGGAGACCCGGAACTACGACCTGGAGGTGGACGAGACGGGGCTGCCCGAGCTCGTGGAGCGGGCGGTGCATCGCTGCCCCGCGCTGGCCGAGGCCCGGATCGCCCGCGGCTGGGCCGGCCTGCGCACCCTCACCCCGGACGGTTCCGCCATCCTCGGCGACGCCCCGGACGTCCCCGGCCTCCTGCTCGCCCTGGGGATGAGCGGCCACGGCATCACCCACGCTCCCGCCGTGGGCCTGGCGCTCGCGGAGAGGATCGTCCACGGGGAGAGCCGGACGCTTCCCCTCCACCCCTTCCGGGCCGACCGGTTCGACGGGAACGCGGGGCCGGGCGCCGGCGGGGTGATCTGCTGAGCGCCGCCGTTCCGCGGGAACCCGCCGCGCCTACTTCCCCGGACCCCGCCCTCCCGGCCCGAGGAAGGGGAGGTTCTCCCGGGGAATCCGGGTCATGCGCCAGATCACGAGCCGGATGCCTCCCTCCCCGAACTCGGGGTTCGCGAAGCGCCACACCACCTCTCCCTCCGGGGTCACCTCGTGGACGTAGCCACGGTCCGATTCCGTGATCAGGGTGTTCCCGTTGGGGAGCCGCTGGACGCTGCCGCGGCGCCGGGAGAAGAAGTTCTCCCCCGGGGCGTAGCGCCAGGTGACGCGGTTCGAGAGGGGATCGATCTCGAGCACCCGGGAAGCACGGACCCCGTTGTCGAACACGAGGATGTGACCGTTCTCGATCAGCCGGGGATCGTGCTGGGCCGTGAGGTTGGTGGGGCCCCAGAGCCAGAGGATCTCCAGGGAACGGCCGTCCGCGATGAGGATGGCGTTCAGGCTGCGGAGCGAGAGGAGCAGGTTCCCCTTCGCGAAAAGAGGGGAGAGCCCGGCCAGGCTCCCGTCGAACACCTCCACGTGATTGGCGTGGAGGATGTCGAGCTCGTTCACCATGCGCCCGTTGCGGAGCCGTTTCCGCCGGATGCCCGATACCTCGGGGAGGAGGAAGGCGTAGCGGCTCCTCCGCACCATGTCCAGGAGAGAGAGGGTCCGGTGGAGTTCCCCGTCCGGCCCCCGGACCTGGATCTCGTCCACCACCACCGGAATGTCCGGGTGGATCTCGGGGATCCGCTCCGCGTGCCGGGCGAGAGCGTAGATGTCGCCCTCCTTCGTGACCCAGAAATCGTGGTGGAACCTCCCCCGGACCTCCCAGAGGAGGGTCGACCGGGCGTCCACCTTGAAGAGCCTCCGGTCCTTCTCCGTGACCAGGAGGTCGCCGTTGCCGAAGAGGTGGACCTCCATCCAGGCGCCCCCGGGACGCTTCCACTCGTGCACCAGGGCCCCCTCCATGTCGACGAGCCGGGCGGATCCGGAGGTGCGCGTGGCGTAGAGATTCAGCCCGGGAAAAGACCTCGCCCCGTCGTTCACGATCACCCCGCGGCTCGTATGGTCCGGGTCGAAGGTTCCGTCGACATAGGGCAAGGCCCGGAGCGGATCGAAGGCCGGCGAGCGGGCGTCGATCTCCATCCGGTCCTTGTGCTTCTCGCCGACGAGTCCTTGAAGAACATCCCAGGGGAAGATCCGGTTGCGGTAGCAGAGAAACCCCCAGGCGAAGGCACCGGAGAGGAGAAGGACGACGAGGACGAGGCGCATCCATCGCATGGTCCGCCAACCTACCAGCAAGCCGGGGTGGACTTCGAATCCTCCCCGCGATCCGCGGGTCCCTCCCCCGGTGCCGGCGGTCCCCGCGCCGCCCGGCGGCGTCCGGAACCGGGGACAGGGCGATCCCCCCGGCCGGGCCCGGGCCGCATTCCGATGGCCGGAACGCATGTCCCGGGTTACAATACGGACCGGCGAGGCGACCTGAAGTCATTCCGAAGACAGGCCGATGCAGGGAAGAACGCGGTTTCCCTGCCGTTTCCATCCGTACGGAGAGAGAGAGTGGACACTCTTTTCAAGTTCGGCACGGACCGGATGGGGCTCGAGGTGGAGGGCGGGGAAGAGTTCGTGCGGCGGCAGATCGAGGCCTTCCTGCCCTCCCTGTCGGGACCGCGGAGCGGGGAGGCGGGCGAGGGAGAGACGGACGCGGAGGGCCGTCCCACGCTGCGTGCCTGGTACCGGCGGATGCTCCCCCCCGGCCAGCATCCCACCATGCAGGATCACATCCTGATCTTCGCCTACTACCTGCACAAGGTGAAGCGGCAGTTCGTGTTCACCCCGGACGACATGAAGCTCGCGTTCCGGGAGGTGGGCGGCGAGGTCCCGAAGAGCCTGCTCCAGATCATGGGCAGCCTGAAGCGCGACCACAACCTGCTCTGGCCCGGCGACAAGCGGGGGGAGTACTGCCTCCTCCCCTCGGGCATCCAGCGGGTGGAGAGCCTCCTCGGCATCCGGCGGGAGCCCCCTCCCAAGCCGCCCGCGCCGCCGGAGCCGGAGGCCGCGCCCGCCCCCGTCCCCCCGTCCGGCGAGGACTCCGAGGCCCGGTCCCGCTTCGAGCAGATGTTCCGGGAGGGGGCCGAAGAAGGAGGTGAGGCGCCATGACCGCGCGGTTCAGGTTCCATTCCCCCGAGTTCCAGGTGGAGTTCTCCGGCAGCGAGGAGTTCGTGGCCGACCAGATCGGTCTCGTGAGGGACCGGATCCGCGCCATCCTGGCCGCGGAGGGGGCGCCGGCCGCGGACGCGAGCACGGCGGAGAGCGGGGCCCCCGAGCCCGCCCCCCGGCCCGAGCCACCCGCCCGGGAGGAGTGCGACCTGGGGGCCAAGACCCGCGAGGGACGGGGCGCCCTCCAGGACTCCATCCTCATCTTCGCGTACTACATGCAGACCTACCAGGGCAAGCACGAGTTCTCCATCGAGGACCTGAACTTCTGCTTCGACCTCCTGAACATCCAGCGGCCGAAGAGCCTGGCGAACACCCTCGGCATCATCAAGCGAGACCGGAAGCTCCTGCACGCGGGCAGCCGCCGGGGCACCTACGCCCTCTCGGAGAAGGGCATCGACCGGGTGCGCCGCCTCACCGGCTGACCCGCGCGCGCCGGCCGCGGGCCGGGGGGATCGGGAGGCGGGACGTCAATCCCCGAGCCAGGGGGGAACCCCCATGGAGCGGATCCGTCTCTCCATGTCCCAGGGGGAGACGAGCCCCGATTCGATGAGGATCCCGCCGAAAGCGGAGAGCGGGACCTTCTCGTAGAGGAGGTTCACCACCGCCAGGCCCTCGGGAGGCGCCTCCCAGACCCGGGCGGGATCGCCGGCCAGCCCGGGCTCCGGCAGGAGCGGGGTGGCCGGGAGGAGCTCGAGAACCCCCGCCGCGACCTGCACCGGCTTCCCCTCCGCCCGGGCCGCCAGCGCCAGGGCGGAGGTGCCCGGACGCGCCAGCACGTGGTCGGCGTACACCGCCGTCGCCCCCAGGAGGACCCGATCCGCCTCCGGCAGGAAGCCGGGCAGCGCGGCATCGGTGACGAGGGTGACCTCCCGGGCCCCCGCGGCCAGGAGGTTCGCCGCCAGGAGCCTCCCGTCCAGCCGCGGGCGTCCCTCGGAGACCACGACCCCCCCGAGCCTTCCCTCCGCGGCCGCCGCCGCGAGGATCCCCTCCACCAGAGGGGACCGCCCCGCGGTGAGAACCGTGGCCCCGTCCGGGAGGATCCGGGCTCCCTGCCGGCCCACCTTCTCCTCCCGGGCCGCCAGGGACTGCGTGAACTCCACGGCCGCGGCCCGGACCGCCCGCCTCGCCAGGTCCACGTCCCCCGCGTCCCCGGCGAGGGCGTAGAGCTCGGTGACGAGATGGAACAGGGGCGGCAGGTCCGGCCGGGCGGCGAAGAGCTTCCGTCCCGCCTCCACGAGTCCCCGGCGGAACTCCCCGGAATCCGGGGCCCGGAAGCTCCCCGCGAACGCCACGATCGCGCGGGCCGCCTTCTCCAGGAGAACCCGGGTCTCCGAGTCCGTGTCCTGCCGGATCTCCTCGATGAGAGGATCGATCTGCATGCCCTCGGCCCCCACGGCTGTCCCCGGCCATGTTACCCCGCCCGTCCGCTCCTTGTCCAAGCGCCCCGGGGATTGCCGAAACTCCTTTCCCCGGCCCCTCCCGGGACTTAGCATCGGCTTCGAGCCGCCCGGCACCGGAGGGCGGCCCTCGGAGGTCGGATGCCGACGCCTTCCTATCTCGAGCTCCATCGCAAGGGGGAGCTTCGCCGGCGCGTGGAGCGGGCCCGGGAGATCCGGGTGGAGGACGGCTGCCACCTCTGCCCCCGCGGCTGCGGGGTGGACCACGCCTCCGGGGCGCGGGGCGTGTGCGGGATTCCCGGGAAGGCCGTGGTCGCCTCCGCGGGCCCCCACTTCGGCGAGGAGCCCTGCCTGGTGGGGGACGGAGGCTCGGGGACGATCTTCTTCGCGGGGTGCAACCTCCACTGCGTCTTCTGCCAGAACCACGACATCTCCGAGGACCCGGACGCCTGGCGCGAGGTGGGCCCCCCGGAGCTCGCGGCCCTGATGCTCTCCCTCCAGGCGAGGAAGGTGGAGAACCTGAACCTGGTCACCCCCGCGCACGTGGCCCCCGACGTCCTCGAGGCCCTGGACCTCGCCGCCGGGGCGGGCCTCGTCCTGCCCCTCGTCTACAACACGAGCGGGTACGACGGGCTCGAGGTGCTCCGTCTCTTCGACGGGGTCGTCGACATCTACATGCCCGACTTCAAGTTCTGGGATCCGGAGGTGGCGAGGGAGCTGGCAGGGGCCCCGGACTATCCCGAGGTGGCCCGGAGGGGGATCCGGGAGATGCACCGCCAGGTGGGCGATCTGGTGCTCGACGGGCGGGGGGTGGCCGTCCGCGGCCTCCTCGTCCGGCACCTGGTCCTGCCCGGCCGGCTGGCGGGCAGCGCCCACATCATCCGGTTCCTGGCGGAACAGGTCTCCGCGAACACCTGCGTCAACGTGATGGACCAGTACCATCCCGACCATCTCGCATACGGAAAGCCTCCCCTGGATCGCTACGTGACGCGCGAGGAGTACCTGGAAGTCCGCCGGATGGCGGAGGAGGCGGGGCTTCGCATGGTGGAGGATCTGGTGGCATGAAAGTCCGGTACCACACGGTGAACGTCGACCTGCCCCCGCAGTCCCGGGAGTTCCTCCAGGCCGAGCTGGGCCGGGTGGAGGACGCCCTGCGTCACTTCTCCGATCCCATCGCCCACGTGGAGGTGGAGCAGAGCCCCCGGAAAGGGGGATTCGGGGTGAGCATCCACGTGGATCTCCCCACGAAGTCCCTGTTCGCCAGCCACTGGGGGGGGGACCTCCGCTCCGCGGCCGAGAAGGTGGTGGACAAGCTGGAAAGGCAGGCCCGCCGGCACCTCGACCGCCTGCGCAAGGATGAGCGGGCGGGCGCCGAGACCCATCGGAACGCGGTCCCCGCCGCGGCGATCGAGCCCGAGGACCTGGAGGCGGCCCGGGACCTCGAGGACTTCACCGACCGGATCTCCACGCACGTGGCGCGCCTGCACCAGGTGCTCCGCCGGGAGCTGGCCCTCGATCCGCGCGCGGAGAAGGCGGGCGGCGCGGTCTCCGTGCCGGACATCGTGGAGGAAGCGCTGCTCTACGTCTTCGAGCACTTCCGGGAGAAGCCGGCCCGGATGTCCCCCGATCGATGGCTGGTGCGCCGCGGGCTCCTCTTCCTCGACGAGGAGCTGGACCGGGCGGTGCGGACCACCCCGGACACCGACATGCCCGAGGAGGAGCCGGAGGAGCCCGAGGTCTGGGAGGACCTCATGGACATCCCCGTGTTCGAGCCGAGCCCCCTCGACCGGCAGGCCGCCTCCCGGAGCCAGGCTTCCCCGGAGGTGCTGCAGGACCGGGCGGCGATGCGCCGGGCCACGGCGGCGGCCCTGAAGAGCCTGCCGGACCGCCAGCGGAAGGCCCTCACCCTCCACTACCTGGAGAACTACGACCCCGCGGAGATCGCCTACGTCCTGAACTCCTCGGAGGAGAAGGTGGAGCGGTGGCTCGCGGAAGGGAGGTCCAGCCTTCGGGCCGCGCTGGCGGAGTGGGGCGGTTGACCGGCCGCCTCCCCCGGGAGACCCGGCCCGCGGCGGGTCCCGGAATCCGCGCCCCGGGGAGCTCCCCCGGGTAGAAACGTCCGGCCGCGGTCACCCCGGTCCCGCCGGCGGGCACGGCCCGACCCATGGGAGCGAGTTCCTTGGATTCCCTCATGTCCGGAGAAGTGTGGGCGCTCTGCGCGGGGTTCTTGTGGGCCGTGGCGGTGATCCTCTTCAAGAAGGCCGGAGAGGGCGTTCCGCCGCTCCCCCTGAACCTCTTCAAGAACGTGGTGGTGCTGGCGGCGCTCGTCCCCCTCTGCCTCCTCGAGGGCGCCGCCCCGCCGCCCTGGTCTCCCGGGGAGTGGGGCCGCCTGGCCCTCTCGGGACTCATCGGCATCACGCTCTCCGACACCCTCTTCCTCATCGCCCTGAACCGTCTCGGGGCGGGCCTCAACGCGGTGGTGGACTGCTTCTACTCCCCGTGGATGGTGCTCCTGGCCTTCCTCTTCCTCGGGGAGCGCATCCCGCTCCCGGCCTGGATCGGCATGGGGCTGGTGGTCGCCGCGGTGGCGATCGCGGTGGACGCCCGGCCCATCCCCGGGCGGACCCGCCGGGACGTGGTGGAGGGGACCTTCCTCGGCCTTCTCGGCATGGCGGCCATCGCGGCGAGCGTGGTGATGGTGAAGCCGTTCCTGGCCCGGGGGGAGGTGCTCCGGGTGGCGGGCTTCCGCTTGCTCGCGGGCACGATCTTCCTGCTCCCCCTCCTGCTCCACGGGAGGGGCCGGGCGGCGGTGCGCCGGGTGTTCACCCCCTCCCCGGTGTGGAGGACGGCGGTCCCGGCCGCCCTCCTGGGCACGGGGCTGGCCATGATCGCCTGGCTCGCCGGGCTCACCATCGAGAAGGTGTCCATCAACGCGATCCTGAACCAGCTCTCCACGATCTTCATCTTCGTCCTGGCCGCCCTCCTCCTCCGCGAACCGGTGACCCGGAAGCGGGTGGTCGCCGTGGTCCTCGCCTTCGCGGGAGCGGTGCTCGTGATGCTGCGGTGAGCCGGAACCGGCGCGGCATAATCTCGCATTCCCGGGGTCCACGGCGTATACCACCCCGGGGTCCGGATGGGGCCGGGCCCCTTCATCGACCGGGAGACCCACGTGAAGTTCCCGCCGCCCCGAGACCGCCCGCGACGCATCTGCATCATCGTGGCCTCGCGCGCCAACTACGCGCGCATCAAGTCCGTCCTCCGGGCGGTCATGGACCACCCCCGGCTGGAGCTCCAGCTCGTGGTGGGCGCCTCCGCCCTCCTCTACCGCTTCGGCCAGGTGATCGAGCTGATCCGGGCCGACGGCTTCCCGGTGGCGGCGACGACCTACACCATCGTGGAGGGGGAGAACCCCACCACCATGGCCAAGTCCACGGGGCTCGGGATCATCGAGCTGGCCACCATCTTCGAGAACCTCCGGCCGGACATCGTCCTCACGGTGGCGGACCGGTTCGAGACGCTGGCCACCTCCATCGCCGCCAGCTACATGAACGTCCCCCTGGCCCACACCCAGGGGGGCGAGGTCACGGGTTCCATCGACGAGAGCGTCCGCCACGCCACCACCAAGCTGGCCCACGTCCACTTCCCCGCCACCGAGCGGAGCCGGGAGAGGATCATCCGCATGGGCGAGAACCCGGAGATGGTGTTCCTCACCGGCTGCCCCTCCATGGACGTGATCCGCGACGCGGACCTCACGATCCGGAACTCCCTCTTCGATCGCTACGGAGGGGTGGGCCCCCGCCTCGACGTGGAGCGGGAGCCCTACCTCCTCGTGCTGCAGCATCCCGTCACCACCGAGTTCGGCTCCGGGCGGAGGCAGATCGAGGAGACCCTGGCCGCCCTCTCGGACCTGCGGATGCCCACCATCATGCTGTGGCCGAACATCGACGCGGGGTCGGACGACGTGGCGAAGGGGATCCGCGTGTTCCGCGAGCACTCGCGACCGGACTGGCTGCACCTCTTCCGCAACTTCGCGGTGCTGGACTACGCCCGCGTGCTGAAGAACGCGGCCTGCGTCTTGGGCAACAGTTCCAGCGGCATCCGCGAGGGCTCCTTCCTGGGAACGCCCTGCGTGAACATCGGCTCCCGCCAGGCCGGGAGGGAGCGCGGGGAGAACGTGATCGACGTGGACTACGACGCGCGGGCCATCCGCGAGGCGGTCCGGGCGCAGGTGGACCACGGCCCCTACGAGCCGTCGAACCTCTTCGGCGACGGCCGGGCGGGAGAACGGATCGCCCGGGTCCTCGCCGAGGTGGAGATCGAGATCCAGAAGAAGCTCCGCTACTGAATCGGGGGCGGGCCATGCCGGGAGAGCGAACGGGGGCGATCCTCATCCTGCTCTACGACTTCGCTCCCACGATCGGAGGGGTGCAGACCCTCTACCGGGAGGCGGCCCGCCGCCTCGCCCCGCGGGTGACCGTGGCCTGCGCCGCGGGGCCCGATCCCGGGGCCGACCGCGCCTTCGACGAGAGAGAGCCCTACCCCGTCCTCCGTCTCGGCCTGCGGGAGCGCTCGGTCCTCGACCGCGTCCTCTACAAGGGCGCCATCCTCCTGGGCGCCCCCTGGCTCGGGTTCCACCTGGTGATGCTCCGGAGGGGGCTTCCCGCGGTGCTCCGGGCCCTCCGGGCGCGCCGGTACGCCTGCCTCCACTGCGGCTACCACTTCCTGGCCGCGGTGGCGCTCGCGGCCTCCCGGATCCGCCGCCTCCCCTTCCAGCTCTTCGTGCACGGCAACGAGCT
>JAOZQC010000453.1 GCA_029932425.1 Planctomycetota bacterium
TCTCCTCTTCGGGGTGGTGGAGGTGACCAGCGGGTTCATCCGGACCGCCTTGCGGCGGGGGTGCGATGTGGCGTTCTTCACGGGCGACGGCCGGTACCGGGGGCGCCTGCAAGGACCCGCCGCCCGGAACGTGGCGGTGCGGGTGGAGCAGATCGTCAAGCTCCAGGACCCGGCCCTGCGGCTGCGGCTGGCCCGGGCGATCGTGGAGGGGAAGCTCCGCAACCAGCGTGCGTTCCTTCTGCGTCATCGGCGGAGGGGGGCCGGCGAGCAAGTGGCCCGCGCGGCGGCGGAGATGCACCGGTCCATCCGGGCCCTGCCCCGCGCACGCACCCTGGACGAGGTGCGTGGCTTCGAGGGGGCGGGGGCGGCGGCGTACTTCGGCGCCTTCTCCGCGGTCATCCGGAACCCGGCCTTCACGTTCTCCGGCCGGAACCGGCGTCCGCCCCGGGACCCGGTGAACGCCTGCCTGAGCTTCGGCTACGCGATGCTGCAGGCCGCGGTCACCACGGCCGTGGAGGCGGCGGGTCTGGATCCCATGGTGGGCTCCCTGCACGAACTGGCCTATGGCCGCCCCTCCCTGGTGCTGGATCTCATGGAGGAGTGGCGGCCGGTGATCGTGGATCCCGTCGTGGTGCGCCTGCTGAACCGGCGGCAGTTCGTGCCCATGGACTTCGGTCCTCCGCCCGGCCCCGACCTCACCGCGGGCATCCTGGCCGGGGCGGATCCTCCCGAGACTCCCGAAGAGGCCGTCCACCTCAAGGCCACCGGCCGGCGGATCCTCATCCGGGAGATCCTGGCTCGCCTGCGAGAGACGGTCTACGTGCCCCGGCGAGGAGGGATCGCCCCCTACCAGGCGGCGATCGAGGCGCAGGTGTACCGGATGGCGCACGTTTTCGAGGGCAAGGAAGAGTCCTACGAGTCGTTCACCGTGCGCTGAGGAGGAAGCCCATGTACCTCGTGGTCTGCTACGACGTGGTCTCGGACCGGCGGCGGCGGCGCCTGTCCGATCGGCTGGAGAAGCTCGTGGTCCGGGTCCAGAAAAGCGTGTTCGAGGGCCGGATCCAACCCCGGAACCTCGAGAAGATCCGGAAGGCCGCGATCCGGGAGATCGACCTCGAGACCGACGGTGTCCGCATCTACTTCCTCTGCAAGAGATGCCGGCAGGCCACGGAGATCATCGGCACCGGGACCGCCCTGCCGGGAGTCGAGGAAGACGTGGTGGTCTGAAAGGGGCTTCCTCTTGTCAGGGGCCCCGCTTTCCGCTCGTCTTCGGGAGTGGGGAAGGGATGGAGAGGAGGCGCCATGAGCGAGATCCCGAGTATCGAGAAGCTCCTCGAGCTGGAAGCGGAGATCCGGAGCATTGCGGAACAGGATCCGGAGGAGGCGGATCGCTACGGCCGCGAGCTGGCGGATCTTTGCCGGGAAGCGTTGGTGTCCCGGCCCGAAGACCCCGGGCCCGCGGCGGTCTGGCTTCGGGTCCTCCGGCGGACCGCGCTCCCCTTCGAGGAGACGGCACCGGTGGTGGAGTCCCTCGAGGCCCAGTTCCCCGATCACCGGGGGGTCCGGGCCGCCGCCACCTGGCTGCGAATCGACGAAGTTCGCAACCGGATCGCCGCGGACGATCTGGCCGGGGCCGCGGGCTTGCTTACGTGCTGTCTGGGGGGCCTGGAAGCCCAGCGGGATCCCTCGTACCTGGCGCTCTCCCTTCTGGGGGCATTCCGTGCTTTCGCGAACGCCCTGGGTGACGAGGGAAGCGTGGCCTTCGAGGAAGGGATCGTGGCCCTGGACGAGGTGCTGGGGGGGCTGGAGCACCACGCGAAGGCCTGGCTCGCGGCCTTGCCCCTCCAGTCCCCGGACGCGGGAAGAGGCGGGAGAAACGGCTCGAACCGGCGGGGAGAGCCGGACCGGTTCGGTCCCCGGCACCGCGGCTTCCTTCTCCTGCGCAGGCTCTGCCTCAGGGGGGAGAGGTGGGACCTCCTCCGGCGGGTGGCTTCCCTGGCCGAGGAGATGGGCGTGGAGAGCGAGTGGCTGGCGGACGCGGAGGTGGAGGCCATCGCGCGTTCGGGAGATCCCCGGGGGGCGCTGGCGGCGGTGCGGCAGGCCCGGAAGAAGTTCCCGCGCTCGGAGCATCTCGCCCGCCACGAGGCCCGGATCCTCGGGGAGATGGGCCAGGATGCGGAAGCGGTGGACCTCCTGCTCGAGGCGGCGGCGGCGGGGCATTCCCCGTGGCCCTGGCGCGACCTCGGCGATCGGATCCTGGCCACGGGCCGCATCCCGAGGGAGAGAGGGGGGGACCCGAGCGAGGAGATGTCGCCGGTGGAGTGGGCCATCGCGGCGTACGAAGCGGGCCTGAGCCACCAGAGGCCGGAGGAGCCGGGAACCGTCTGGCGCCTGCACTTCGAGTTGGCTCGACTCTACTTCGACCTGGGAGACGAACGGAAAGCGGGCCGGGAAGCCTGGTTGGCCCGGGAAGCGAGGGTGCTGGCCGGTTGGGGCGTGGGACGGGACATCCAGTCCTTCCTGGACGCGCACCTGCCGAGCCTTCTCCCCGAGTTCGAACGCCTGGACCGCATGAAGCCCGGCAAGCTCCGCAAGGGAGCGCTGGCGGACTACCGAAAGACCCGCAGGTCGCTGATGGCGCGTCTGGCCCGGCCGGCGGAAGTGACATCCGTGCGTGCTTCCTTCGGCTTCCTCAAGGTGGAAGGCATCCGGGACCCGGTGATCTTCTCCCGCAAGGTGCTGGGCAACCGAAGCGTGTCGCAGGGGGATCGTATCCTGGCCGTAGTGGTGCGATCCTACGACGTTCGCCGGCAGAGAGACTCTCACCGGGCGGTCTGGCTCAGCATGGATGGAGGCGGAAAGCCGAAAGGATGACGAACAGAATCGCCAGCCTACCCGAACACGCCCCGAACAGACGCAAGTGCCGATGGGAAAAGCATTTGCCGCTGGCCGGGCCGGGAGGTTGGCGATTCCCTAATCCCCGGCAGGACAGGGACTTGAGGACAATCCGGGCAGAACGACGGCTCCCCGTTTCCGGGAGAGAGGGAGGGTGGCGGAATCGCCGCCCTATCCCGTTGACGCAAAACAAGATGGGGGCTAGGCTGTTGGAGAGGAAGCCCCGATGACGAGGGGATTGAAACCGTCCCAGAATGCGGCCCGCGCAATTTGTGCGTGATACTTAGGGTTGGAGAGGAAGCCCCGATGACGAGGGGATTGAAACACGATACGTCCTCTGGAAGGTTTCCATTTGGGAAACCGCGAGTTGGAGAGGAAGCCCCGATGACGAGGGGATTGAAACGCGAAGGAAGAACTCCGGGATACTCCCGTCGC
>JAOZQC010000454.1 GCA_029932425.1 Planctomycetota bacterium
CCGCCGGCGGCCGCATCGGCCGCGCGGCGGAGATCCTCGGCGTGCACCGCACCACGCTCTGGCGCTGGATGCGAAAGTCGGGCTCGGCGAACCCTCCGCATCGCCGGCGCGGACAGGGAGGACGGGAGACCCACGGGCGGTTGCACCCCGGGGCGGCGGGGCAGGAGGCCTGACCCCGGATTTGCAGGCCATGGGGCCGTACCCCAGGTTTGCAGGCCATGGGGCCGTACCCCAGGTTTACCGCCAGCGCCGGCGGAGGGCCTCGAGGGCGGCGGCGCGCTTCGCGGGAGGGTCGCCGGGGTCGTAGCCCGGGGGGCGGATGCCGGTGACCGAGTAGAAGGAGGCCCAGGCGGCCCGCCGGGTGTCGCGGTCCGGGTCTCCCATGGCGTCGATGAGGGCGGGCGCGACGCGCCGGTCCGCGAACCGCGCGAGGTAGTCGGCGGCCTTCGCCCGCACCACCGGGGTGCCCGTGCGCAGGAGGTCGAGCAGCGCCTCGAGATCGCCGAGCGCGGCCAGGAGACGGAGGGTGGCCACCTGGCGCCCCGCGGACACCTCGGGATCCCGCGCCGCCCCGATCGCCCCCCGCAGGGCGGCCCGGACCTCCCCGGGGTGCTCCCGGTGGTAGACCCGGAGGAGCTTCAGGGCCCGGCCCCGCTCCGCCGGGGCGCCTTCCCGGAGCGTCTTCAGGGCCTTCGCCACCGCCGCCGCCGGGCCCGGCGGGGGGTGGATCAGGCCCTGCGCCCGCATGTTCCCGACGCGCCGCCCGGCGGCGTCGAGGGCGTCGTCCGGATCGGGGGCTACGGCGGGGTCCGCGAAGGCGCGGCGGAAGGCCCGCTCCGCCAGGTCGTACCGTCCCAGGAGGTAGAAGGCGTATCCCCGCTCCGCCCGGGCCACGGGGCTCCGGGGGAAGACCGACAGGGCCTTCTCCAGCTCCGCCAGGGCCTCGTCCGGCCTCCCGAGGCGGTTCAACGCCCGGCCCAGCAGCGCGAAGGCCACGTCCGGCTTGAAGGGGTTCCCCATCCCGGAAGCCTTGCGGAAGGACTCCACCGCGTCCCCGTAACGCCCCTCCTCGAGGGCGTTCAGGCCCACCGCCACCAGGGCCCCGTAGCGGGCGTTCTTCTCCAGGTAGCGGATGGAGGGGTCGCGCGGGTTCAGCTCCCGGGCCCGCCGGTAGGCGTCCAGGGCCAGCTCGTAGGTGGCCTGCTCCCGCCGGCGGTTCTTCAGCGCTCCGAAGTACACGGAGAGCGCCTTCCACCGCTGCGCCTCGAGGAAGACCTGGGTGGCCCGGTAGTACCGGTCGAGCTCCTCCTTCACCGCCGCCCGCCGATCCGGGTCTTCTCCGAGGTCCGCGACTTCCGAGACCGGGCGGCGCAGGCGCGTGAGAATGAGGAGGTTGTCGTGGAGGAAGGTGTTCGCCCACTTGTAGGGAACCGGCCGGAACTCGAGGAACGGGTGCTCGTCCGTCATCACCGCCGCCCCCGCCGTGAACTCCCGGAGCGCCCGGCCCGAGGCCACGTAGGTGTTCAGGAGGAGGAGCTCGCTGTCGAAGTCGATCTCCGCCAGGTCCTCCGCCACCGCTTTCCGCCGCAGGCGCTCGAGGATCCGGTCGAGGTCGATGGGCACCGGCTCCCTCGAGCCGATCACCATCGTCGTCTCCTCCACGAACCAGAGCGACGTGAAGGGGAAGACCTCCGCGAAGGTGCGCACGCACATCCGGAAGTCGTCGGCGCTCATGGCGTGGATGGGGATCCACTGGCAGGCGAGGCCCCCGGGCCGGAGACGGTCCCGGATGATCCGGTAGAAGTCCCGGGTGTAGAGGTTCACCGCGCCGGGGGTGTAGGGCATGAGCGGTTCGAGGGTGATCACGTCGTACCGCCGCTCCGTCCGGAGGAGGTAGTTCCGGCCGTCGTCCACGTGGACCTCGACGGGATAGGGCCGCCCGCTCCCGCCTTCGAGGATGCCCTTGTTCACGTCCCGGAAGTACGGGGCCATGTCGAGCACCTCGGGCGAGATCTCCACGAGGTCCAGCCGCCCCAGGGGGTGGACGGAGGCCGAGCCCGCGGTGGTGCCGGTCCCGAAGCAGATCACGCAGACCTCCGCTCCCTCCTCCCGGGGTGCGAGCAGGAGGGGGAGATGGGCCAGCATCCGCATGTACTTGTACGGGGGCCCCGTGGCCGCGGCCTGGAACTCGTCCGTGTAGAGCGCCCGCACGCCGTTCCGCGCGTTCTCCACCACGCTCACCGCCGCGTAGGCGCCCTCCTCGTAGGCCAGGAGATCGTGCTCCAGCCCCCTCCTCCCCTGGAACACGTGGGAGTGGAGGATGAAGGGCCGGCCCGGATGGGCGGCGGCCGCGAGGAGCACCGCCCCCGCGACCAGGGGCGAGGCGGCGAGACGTGGCCGCCATCCCCGGGGCAGGAGGCAGAGGCCCGCCCCCGCGGCCAGGAAGGAGAGGAGGGCCGCGCTGGCGGCCATCCCCAGGAGCTTCGGAGCCAGGAGCCCCGCGGCCAGGGCTCCCGCCACGGCCCCCAGCGTGTTCACGGCGAAGACGGTCCCCACGCGCCGTCCCACCTCCCCGAGATGCCGGGTGGCGAGGCGGACCGCCGCGGGGAAGATGCCGCCCATCACCACGGCCGGGAGGAAGAGGATGACGAAGGAGGCCAGGAAGAGGCTCGCCGCGTACTGCGTCCGCGCCTCCGGGAACAGCCCCGCCGTCACGTCACGGGCCCAGTTCGTGACCGCGAACTGGCGCGTGAGGACCAGGAGGACCGCCGCGGAGACGAGTCCCGCGCCGAGGAACAGCCACGCCAGGTAGCGGCGCAGGTCCCGTACCCGGTTCACGATGAGGCCGGACCCCACCGCCCCCAGGGAGAGCCCCAGGAGGAACGTGGCGAGCATCGCGGAGAAGGTGTAGGTGAAGCCCTGGAGGAAGAAGACGAGCATCCTCGTCCACAGCACCTCCGCGGCCAGGGCCAGGAACCCGGAGAGGAAGGCGGCGGCCAGCGCCAACCGCACGGGGCCGGGGAGGGTCCCGCCGTCCGGCCCGGGGGCGGGCGCCTCCCCGCGGACCGGCCTCTCCCGCCCCGCCCCGAGGAGGACCGCCGCGCCCGCGATGAGGAGGTTGACCCCCGCCGCCGCGTAGGTCGAGGTGAAGACGCCGAGCAGGCGGATGAGGAAGAACCCCGCCAGGAACGTCCCCGCCACCGCCCCCAGCGTGTTCAGGCCGTAGAGCAGCCCGATGCGGCCTCCCATCCCCTCGAGACGCGTGACCACGGCCCGCGCGAGCACGGGGAGCGTGGCCCCCATGAGGAACGTGGGGACGAG
>JAOZQC010000040.1 GCA_029932425.1 Planctomycetota bacterium
AGGGCGGGTTACCGGACCGCCTGCTTCTCCAACAACACGCTGCTGGGGCGGGGCTTCGGACTCGATCAGGGGTTCGCGGTGGTGGAGACGATCGACGACCGGGAGGACCCGGGCTTCCCCAATGCCCGCTGGGCCCACCGGCGCGCGGTGGAGACGGCGGCGGCGGCCTCCCGGGACGCCGTCCCCTTCTTCGTGTTCGTGAACGACATGGAGGCCCATCTTCCCTACGACCCCCTCGACGAGTACGGTCGGGAGTTCGTGGCCCTGGGCACCCCCGCCGATCTCATCGCCCGGGGGCGGACCTTCAACCCCTGGGACGCCACCCGGTGCAACCTGGCGCGGCGGATGCCTCCCCCCGACCTCCTCGCCGTGATGCACGACCTCTACGACGCCTGTATCCGGACCGTGGACGAGGAGGTGGGGATGCTGGTCCGGGGGCTCTCGGACCTCGGCCTCCTCGACGACACGATCCTGGTGATCACCTCCGACCACGGGGAGAACCTCGGAGACCACGATCTCCTCTCCCACAAGATGAGCCTGCACCGCTCGATCTGTCGCGTGCCCCTGGTGATCCGCTTCCCCGGGGTGTTCGCGGGCGGCCGGGTGGTGCGCGAGGTGGTGCGTCTCGAGGATCTCTACCCCACGATCCTCGAGCTCTGCGGGCTCGAGGTGCCCGGAGGGCTGGACGGGGAGAGTCTGCTCCGGAACCTCCCGGGACGGCTCGCCCGGGCCGCCCACGGCCGCCCTTCCCGGGAGTTCCTCGAGGCCTACGTGAAGCGCCCCGTCCCCGGCGAGGACACCGCCCTCTTCGAGGTCTCCCTCCGCTCGGTCTACGACGGCCGGTACCACCTGATCCGGTACTCGGACGGCCGCCGGGAGCTCTACGACGTGCGCCGGGATCCCGCGGAGGCGGAGAACGTGGCGGAGGATCATCCCGTCCTGCGGGAGCGCCTGGAGGGCCTCCTCGAGGCCGGGGGCCGCTGACCCGGCGTTTCCGCGCCGGACGGCGCCGTCACTCCCCGGCGGATCCGGCCTTCTCCTCCGTGCCCCGCCCCCCTTCCTCCTTCGCGAGGAGCGAGAGGGCATAGCCGCTGAGGGCCGCCCCCAGGAAGGAGAGGAAGGCGGTGGTGGCGGCGCCGGGCCCGCGGGAGGCCATGATGCCCCACCTGACCACGGTGGGCATGCTCCGCGTGGCGTCGACGAAACCCAGCACCAGGCAGAGGATGTAGAGGGCGGTGGAGACGCCGAGCAGGAGTCGCCCCTGTTCCCGGGGAACGAGGGAGAAGCCGTAGGCCCCCGCCGCACAGCCCGCCAGCACGGAGAGGATGATCACCCACAGCCCGAGAAACGGACCCTCCGTGCCGTTCAGGGTGATCGTGCCCCCCGCCGTGGTCGTACGGTACCAGGACATCACCAGGACCCCCACGACCACGAAGATCGCCGCCCCCGCTCCTCCCTGGGCGTACTGTTTCGCCGTGTACTTCTTCTTCTTCACGTCTGCCCTCCTTCCCGGGCGTCGGGAGGGAGCCCCCGGGCCCCCCCGGCGCCTGCCTTCGCCTACTCCGGCCCCGCCCCGGCGATCTCCCCGGCGATCTCCACCAGGCCCCGGAGGATCTCCGGGTCGCGGACGAAGCCCTTCTTCCAGGCCGTGGCGGATCGTCCTTCCACGAGCACCCGCTCCGGAACGACGGCCTCGATCCGCCTCCGGACCCGGGGGGGGAGGAAGCGGGCCGGCGCTTCCGGATCGGGGGAGGCGACCCGGAAGGCGGCGTCGAAGCCCGCGTCGCCGGTGGGTCGGTCCTCGCGGGTGTGGAAGCGGGCGCGCCGGGGGAACACCTCCATCCGGGCCTCGACCGCGGCGGGCAGCACGGCCCGGGCCTCCGTGCGGGCGCCCCCGTCCCGCTCGAACGCGAGCCGGACCGCGATGCCGCTCCGGTTCACGGAGATCCTCGGCAGGGGTTCGCCGCGGAAGGTGCCGGCCAGCTCTGTGGCGAGGCTCCGCCAGCCGCCGGTGTCGAGGGGCTCGATGCGGCGGGGGGGATGCCACCGCTGGTCGAACTGCGGCCGGATGGGACACTTCGCGAGCGCCCACACCGCCAGGGCGGTGACGGCCACGGTCACTCCCAGACCCAGCAGGAAGTTCAGGCTGTACCCGGCCAGGCTCCAGAAGAAGAGCACCACGACCCCGAACCCCAGGATCCCCCCGACCAGGTTCCGGGGAATCCGGCGGAACCCGTAGATCTGGGGCACGCCCGGGGTGCCGCGGAGGCGGAGATGTCTCGTGAGGGGCCCCTCGTTCTTCCGGGGCTTCGGGATGCCCCGATCCTTCTCGACGATCTCCATGACCCGGACCTCCTCCGTCACGAATCATCCTACGACGGCCGGACGGGGAGCGCCACCCCCAACCCGCGTCGGCCGCGGTTCCGCGAAGGCGGTGGGAGAGGGCCGGGCGGGAAGGGAGCCGTCCCGAGAGATGGGAGGACGCGGTGGGAGGGTTCTCCCCGGGGGGCGACCGGGCCTGGAGACCCGGGCGGCCGGGCTCCGGCGGATCCGGGGTGGATCGGGGAACGGTTCTCGGGCGCACTCGAGGAAGCGCGGGACCGCGGCCGCCTGCCCTCGCCGGGGCGGGTGGGCGCCAGGTCCGGGAAGAAGGCGGTGCCCGGGCCCGGGGGCGCGGTGGCGCACGCCTCTCGAGGACGTGCCGCCGGGGCGACCCCGAAGGGGCCCGGAGAGAGGGGAGAAGACGGTCCGGGGAGCGAGGCGAGGAGGCCGCTCACCGCAGGCGGGGGAAGCGACCGGTACGGGCGAGGGTCTCCCGGACGGACCGGAGGTCCCCGGCGAAGGGGGTGTCGCGAAACGAGGCGATCGCCTCGTCGAGAGCCTCGACGGCGGCCGGGACGCCTTCCGGGGTTTCCGCCATGTCCTTGGCGGCCAGGAGCGCGTCGCGGGCCCGGAGGGCCACCCGCCGCCGCCCCCCCCGGGCCGCGGCCCGGATCGGGCCGGGGGCGTTCTCCCGGTCCAGGGCCCGGTAGCCGGCGAGGGCCGTGCCGTACCGCCCCTCCTCCTCCGCCCCCCGCGCCGCGGCGAGGCGCCGGACGAGCGCGGCCACCTCCTTCCAGGGCCGGGGCCGGAGGTGCACGAGTTCGCCGGCCTTCCGGAGGTGCTCCAGGAGACCCGAGGCGTTCCGGGTCCCGGGGAAGGCGAGGACGGTGGCGCCGTCCGGGTCGAGCACGCCCAGCCACGGCCAGCCCTCGCGGGCGAGCTTCCGGATCTCGGGGGGAGCGGTGAGCACGCTGATGCGGGCGGGTACGTAGTGCTCCGCGATCTCCCGCACGCGGGGATCGGAGAAGGGGTGCTCCTCCATCCACCGGCAGGCGGGGCAGGTGGGGTGGTAGAGGAAGAGAAGGACCGGCCGGGAGGAAACCCGGGCCGCGGCCAGCGCCGTCCCGAAGGAATGGATCCACCGGATCGCATTCCCCTCGACGGGGCGGTACCCGGCCAGCACGCCCGGGATCTCCGGACCCGTCCCGGACGGCTCCTCCGCGTCGAGCGGTATCGCCTTGAGGACGAGTTCCCGACCGGCCTCTCCCCCACCCGACTCGTCGGGGATCACGCGGCTCAGAAGGAAGGCGCCGACGACGAGGACCAGGACCGCAACCGCGACGCGCAGGAGCCGGCGGAGGACCGCCCTCCTCGCCCGATGGGGAGCGAGCGCGCCCAGCACCCCCTCGAATTCCAGCCGGCAGGGCGGGATCTCCACGTCCCCGGGCTCCGTGAGGGCGAAGACCTCGAGAACCTCCTCGAGGAGCCCCCGGAGTCCGGGATCCGCTTCGCATCTCGCCCGGAGCCGACCTTCCTCCTCGGAGGTGAGGGACCCGGCCGCCAGCGCGCGCATCTCGTCGATCGGCGTCCTTTCCTTCATGAGCTCATCGCGGGGATATCCGATCCCGGTATCTCGAAAGCCGCTCGCGGACGTGTCGCATCGCCCGCCGCAGCCGTGACTCCACGGTCCGCACCGGGACCCCGGTGACCTCCGCCACCTCGGCGACCGAGAGCCCCTCGTACCGGAAGAGCAGGAAGCTCTCCCGGGCGCCGGGGGGCAGGCTCTCCAGGGCCTCCGCCACCTTCCGCCGGAAGAAAGCCAGGGAGTCCGCCTCGTCCACCCGGGCTTCCGCGGACGCCGCCCGGTCCGGAGGTTCGCAGGCCAGGGACCGGGGCGGCCTCCGGGCGGCCAGGCGCGAGCGGGAGTTGAGCCAGGTCCGGTAGGCGATCCGCCGCAGGTAGCTCCCCAACCCGCCCTCGCCCCGGTACTGGCGGCGCTTCCTCCAGTAGGTGACGAAGGTGTCCTGGGCGAGGTCCTCCGCATCGTGGGGATTCCCCGTGAGGCGGACGAGAAGCCGGTAGACCGGCTCCCGGTGCGCCAGGAACACTTCCCGGAACTCCTTCTGGTCGGGCCCCTCGGTCATGGGGAGATCGGGCGGCCGGGCCCGGATCCGCTCCGCGCCGACTCGCCGTCGCCATCATGGACGGGTGGGTTCCTTTCGTGGTTCGCTCGGGTTGCGATGGGGCCTCGAAGATAGAGACAGGACGACGGGGACGAAACCCTGAAACGAAACGGGGAAGGGGAGGGGGGCGCGGAGGGAAGGGAAGGTTACAATCTGTTCCCGCCTCCGTAGGTAACCTTCACGCGGGAGGGTGTCCATGGGTTCGGTCACGACGAAGCCCCGGGTGGAGGCGCCGCCGGCCCTCGTCGCCCGGGTCGACGGGAAGACGGTGGCCCTGCGGGTGAAGGGGGTCCGGATCGACGTGCGGATCGCGGGTCTGGCCTCCCGGACCACCATGATCCTCACCTTCGAGAACCCCCACGACCGGGTCCTCGAGGGGGAGGTCCGGTTTCCGTTGCCGGAGGGGGCCGCGGTCTGCGGCTTCGGGCTGGACGTGGACGGAGGGCTCGTGGACGCCTCCCTGGTGGCCCGGCGCGAGGCCCGGGTGATCTACGAGGAGGAGGTCCGGAAGGGGATCGATCCCGGCCTCCTGGAGCACGCCGCGGGAAACGTCTTCCGCACCCGGGTCTACCCCGTTCCCGCGGGCGGCCGCCGGACGGTGAAGGTGGAGTGGACGGCCCCTCTCTCGGGAGGAGCGGGGGAAGCGGTCTACGAGCTGCCCCTCCGGTTCGCGGCGCCCTCCCGGGACGCGTCCGCGCACCAGGAGCGGGCGGCGGCGGCGTGGTCGGAGTTCCTGGGCGTGGGGTCCGGCGCCGCTCCGGCGGCGGAGGCCGGGGGCTTCGCCCTCCGCGTGGAGGTGGCGAGGAGCGACGTCCACCCCGAGTTCGGCTGGCCCGCGGAGGATCTCGGGTTCACGGACCGGGGGGACGCCTGGGTGGCGGAGACCTCACGGCCGGAGACGCTGCCGGACCGGGTGCGAATCGTGCTCCCCGCGTTTCCCGCCCGGTACGCCCTCGTCGAGAAGGGACCCGGCGGGGAATACTACTTCCGCATCGAGGACCTGGTGGAGGAGACCCCCGGGGGGCACGGCCGGGCGCTGGCCCCTCCCGGCCGCGTGGGGATCCTGTGGGACGCCTCCCTGAGCCGCGCCCTCGCGGAGAAGGACGCGGAGTTCGCCCTCCTGCGGGCGCTCTTCCGGCGCTGGGGGACCTTCGAGGTCCGGCTCTTCGTCCTGCGCGACCGCCGGGAGGACGCCGGGCGCTTCCGGGTCCTGGCGGGGGACGGGGAGGAGATCCTCGAAACCCTCCGGGACCTGCCGCACGACGGCGGCACGGGGGGGCTCTCCCTTCCCGCCCTGGACTGCGACCTCCATCTCCTCTTCAGCGACGGTTTCGTCACCTTCGGCGGGGGGGAAGCCGAGGAGACGGGATGCCCGGTCTTCGCCTTCTCCTCCTCCCCCGCCGCCGACCGGGCAGCCCTCCGGGGGCGGGCGGAGGCGAGCGGCGGCGCGTACTTCGATCTCGCCTCGATCCCGCCGGAGGAGGCGGCCTCCCGCGTGGGCGGGGAGCCCTTCTCCTTCCTCGGCCTGGAGGGCGGCGACGGCGAGGTGGCGGAGGTGTTCCCCGCCGCCCGGCGACCGGTGGGGCCCGGACGGTGCGGAGTGAGCGGGAGGCTGCTCTCGGAGGAGGCGGAGGTCACCCTGCTCTACGGGCGCGGGGAGCGCGTGCTCGTGCGCCGTCCCTACCGTCTCTCCCGGGCGGGGGCGGGAGCCACGGGACTGGCGGCCGCTCTCTGGGCCCGCGAGAAGGTGGAGCGCCTCTCCGCCCGGCCCCGCCGCCACGCCGAGGAGCTGCTCGATCTCGGCCGCCGGTTCCACCTCGTCACTCCGAACGCCTCCCTCCTCGTGCTCGAGACCCTCGAGCAGCACCTCCTGCACGACGTGGAGCCGGCCCCCGCGAGGGAGGTGCTCCACCGGGCCTGGATCGAGCAGCGACGCCGGCGGGAGGAGGAGGAAGAGGGGCGGAAGCGGGCGAAGCTCGAGACCGTGCTCGAGTGGTGGCGGGAACTCGTCTCCTGGTGGGAGACGGAGTTCCCCTCCTCCCCCCCGCCGGGGCTCGGCGAGGTCGCCTCCCCGGAGGCGACGGTGGGGGTGGAGGCCCCGCCGGAGTTCCCGGACGCCGGGGAGGACGGCCTGATGATGATGGCCGACCTCGCGGCGGCCGCGCCTCCCTCCGGCGGGACGGAAGGCATGGCGGGGGCTCCCCTTCCCCTTCCCGGGGAGGGGGAGGGACCGGGAGGGGCGCCGGGCGGGGGCGGCATCGCCGTGAAACCGTGGGATCCGGACACGCCCTACCTCGCGGCGCTGAGGGAGGCGGGGGAGGAGCGGGCCTACGCCGTCTACCTGGCGCTCCGGGAGGAACACGGGCGGAGCCCCGCCTTCTACCTGGACTGCGCCACCCACTTCTACGGAGCCGGCCGCCCGGAGATCGGCCGCCGGATCCTCTCGAACCTCCCCGAGCTCGGCTTCTCCGATCCGGCCCTCCTCCGGATCTGCGCCATGAAGCTCCTCACGGAGGGCGACCTGCCGGCGGCGGCGGAGATCCTGGAGACGGTCCTCGAGCATCGCCCCGAGGAGCCGCAGTCCCACCGGGACCTGGCGCTGGTGCTGGGGGAGATGGGCGAGTTCCGGCGGGCCGCGGAGCTCCTCTGGGACGTGGTGCTGGGAAGCTGGGACGATCGCTTTCCGAGGATCGAGACCATCGCCCTCGTGGAGCTGAACCACCTCCTCGCGAAGGCGTCGGCCCGGGGCCGGCCGGTGCCCGCGGGCGAGCTGGGGATCGACGAGCGGTTCCGGGCCCTGCTCGACGTGGACCTCCGCGTCGTCCTCTCCTGGGACGCCGATCTCACCGACGTGGACCTGTGGGTGATCGAGCCCACCGGCGAGAAGTGCTTCTACTCGAACCGGAGGACGGCGGTGGGCGGACTCCTCTCGGAGGACTTCACCCGGGGCTACGGGCCGGAGGTCTACATGGTCCGGCGCGCGCCCCCGGGTCGCTACGAGATCAAGGCCCATTACTACGGGTCCGCGCAGCAATCCCTGCTGGGGCCCGCCACGATCCTCGCCACCATCTACACGGACTACGGGCGCCCGGAGGAGGAGTGCCGCCGGGTCACCGTCCGGGTGGCGGAGGTGAAGGACGCCCTCGACATCGCGGAGGTGTGGCGGGAGAGCCCCCGGGAACCGGACGGCGGGGAGTAGCGAAACCGCACCTGTTCCCCGGTTATCGGCGCCGAGATCCCTCCGAAAGGTTGCGGACGCGCGACTAGCGCCCCTCCGGATCCTCCCTACAATGAGCGGGACGTCGGGCGGAAACGAGGTCAGGGCATGCCGAACGTGGACCCGCGGACCGGGCTCCCCGGCGGGAGCGGTCCGGCCGCGGAGGAAGACCGTTGCGCTCGCCGGGAGCGCCGCCTCGCGGAGATCGTCTCCCGGGTCGAGGCCCTGGAGCGGGCCGTCTCCCCGCCCGTGCTCCCCGCCTCCGGCCCGGAAAAGGCTCGCGGCCGGAGGGGGAAGGCGGGAACCTGTCGCCGGGAGGACGACGTGAGACCCTTCGCCAGGCCCGCGGTGGTGATGAGCCGATGCCTCCTCGGGGAGGCCTGCCGGTACGACGGGCGGGCGCTGCCCGCGGGGTTCGCGGGGAAGCTCCTCCCGCACGTGCGGGCGATCCCGGTCTGCCCCGAGCTCTCGATCGGCCTCGGGGTTCCTCGGGCGCCCCTCCGGGTGGAGCGGGCCGGGAAGGGAGGGCCGGCCCGCCTGGTCCAGCCCTCCACGGGGCGGGATCTCACCCGGCGCCTGGCGGAGTTCCGGGAGCGGTTCCTGCGGGAGCTCCCCCGCGTGGACGGGTTCCTCCTGAAGTCGCGCTCCCCGTCGTGCGCGGTGCGGGATGCGAAGGAGTTCCCTCCCGGTGGAGAGGACGTCCCCCGGGCGCGGGGGCCGGGCGTGTTCGCGGAGGCGGTCCTGGCCCTCTTCCCCCTCGCCGCGGTGGAGGACGAGGTCCGCCTGGCCCGGCCCCGCTCCCGCGAGCACTTCCTCACCCGTCTCTTCACCACCGCCGCCTTCCGGGAGGAGGTGGGGCGGCGTCCTTCGTGGGGGAGGCTCGCCGGCTTCCACGCGAGAAACGTGCTGCTCCTCGAGACCCTGGGCCGGGAAGCGAGGCGGGACCTCGCGGGGCTCGCGGCGGACCGGGGGCGCCGCTCCGCCCGGGCGGCCGCGGCCGCCTACGAGACCCGTCTTCGCGCCGCCCTCCGCCGCCCTCCCACCGTCGCCGCCCACCTCGGCGTTCTCCTCGCGGTGGCGGATCGCCTGGGGACCTCGGCGGGAACGCGTGCGAAGGCGCGCTTCCTCGACGCCCTGGCGGGTTACCGGGCGGGGCGGCTGCCGCTCTCCGCCCCGGTGGCCGCGGCGCGGGCGCTCGCCGGCGAGCACGCCGCGGCCGACCTCGCGGCCCCGACCTACCGGCACCCGGTCCCTCCGGAACTCGCGGAGGCGGACCCCGGGGGGCGCGGCTGAGCCCCCGGGGGGGGGGGCGGGCGGGCCGCCGGCGGGGAAGCGGAGACCGCCGGGGCCGCACGGGCGCCTCCGCGGAGGGGCGCGGCGGTGCCCCGCACCCCGCCGCCGCGGCCGGCGTCCGGGAGGCTTGGGGAAGGGCCGGGGCCGACTTCCGCGGCGGGAGCCGAGCCGGGGTTCGCCCTCAGGAGGCCGGGACCCGGGCGCGGATCACCAGGCCGTGGACGGGCTCCCCCACCTCCTTCCGGAGGATGTCCCGCGCGATCTCCGCGATCTCCAGGCCCGCTTCCTCCAGGGAACGGCGCACGTAGGTCTCCGAGTGGGAGTACCGGCCGTGGGGTTCCAGGCGGTAGCCGGGCCCGTCCTCCCCGCCGTGCTCCAGGGTGAAGACGAGCCGGCCGCCGGGGCGGAGGGCGGCCGCCGCCGCCCCGAGCACGGGGGCGAGGTCCCCGAAGTAGTTGAGGGTGTCGGCGGAGACGATGAGATCGAAGCTGCGGGGGTGCTCCTCGAGGTACCGGGTGAGCTCCGCCTCCTCGCGCTCGTCGTACCCGCGGTCCCGGGCCCTCTCGAGCATTTCCGGGGAGAGGTCCACCCCCACGAGCCGCTTCGCGAAGGGACGGAGCACGCCCGCGCAGAGGCCCGTTCCGCAGCCGGCGTCCAGCACCGCGAGGCGGCCCTCCGGGCGGAGCCCTTCCCGCGCCAGGGCGGAGGCGACGAGCCCCGGGCCCCGGTACTCGAGGAGGGAGAGGCGGTCGTCGTAGTAGGAGGCGAACTCGTCGAACTGGGCGCGGACGTAGGCGTCGGAGGCGCGATGCGGCGGGGCCCGGCCCGGCCCGGCGGCGAGGAGATGGCGGGCGACGGGGTTCTCCGGCTGGTAGGCGAGCCATTGCCGGAGCACGGCCTCCGCCTCCTCGTGGCGCCCGGCCTGGCGGAGGACGGCGCAGAGGGTGTGCCAGGCGTCCGCGCAGTCCGGCTTCGACTCGAGGGCCCGGCGGTGGGCCTCCGCGGCCTCCTCCGGGCGGCCCATCGCGGCCAGGGCGTGCCCGAGATTCAGGTGGGCGTCCGCGTGATGCGGGTCGATCCCCAGGGCCCGGCGATAGCTCTCCACGGCTCCCGGGAGGTCGCCCCGGGCCCGGAGCACGGCCCCCAGGTTGTTCCACGCGTCCGCCAGGTCCGGAGCCAGGCGGAGCGCCGCGCGGTACTCCTCCTCCGCTTCCGCGAGCCTGCCCTGCTTCCGGAGCACGTTGCCGAGGTTGTTCCGGGCGGCGGGCTGATCGGGAGCGAGGACGAGGGACTCCCGGATGAGCCGCACCGCCTCCTCTTCCCGGCCGAGCTGGTGCGAGAGGACGCCCAGGAAGTGGAGGGCGTCCGGTTGGCGGGGAGCGGCCTGGAGGATCTTCCGGTAGACCTCCTCGGCCTCGCGAAGCCGTCCCCCCCGGTGCAGCGTGGTCGCCAGCTCCAGGGCCTCGGAGAGGCTCAGGTTTCCCGCCTCATCCACCGCGCGACCTCCCATGGGCCCGGACCCGGACCCGGCCTACCAGCTTTCCCCGTCACCTCCGCCCGGCTTCCCCGACTATACTGGCGGCATGGCCGTCTCCGATCCTCCTTTCACGCGCCGGGACTACGAGCGGCTCCCGGAAGGGTTCCCCGCCCAGCTCGTGCACGGAGCCCTGGTGAAGGAGCCCGCGCCCCTCCCCTGGCACCAGGTGCTCGTGCAGCGGATCCAGAGGGAGCTGGGAAGGGTCCTGGATCCGGATCTCGTGCTTGCCTCGCCCGTGGACGTGGTCCTGGACGACCGGAACGTCTACCAGCCGGACGTGGTGGTGCTGCCGCGCCCGGTCCGGCCCGCGGACCGCCGGGTGCCGCTGCCGGTGGCCGTGTTCGAGGTGCTCTCCCCGGCCACCGCGGAGACGGACCGGGGTCCCAAGCGGGCCGCCTACCTCGCCGCGGGGGTGCGGGAGGTATGGATCGTGGACCCGGAGGCGGGGGTGGTGGAGCGGCACACTCCCGGAGAAGCGCGGGTCTCCCGGGCCGGGGAGCGGCTCGCCTCGAAGGCGATGCCCGGCCTGTCCCTGGTGCCGGGCGAGCTCTTCGCGGGTTGATCCCCTCCCGGGCCGGCCGCTCCCTCGCGCGCTACCGGCGGGGGCTCTCCAGGTAGGCGGGGTCCTCGTTCACCCGGTGGAGGTCGTGGTTCGCCCCCTCGAGGTTCTCCACGGCCCGCAGGGCGGTGAGCATGGAGTGGTCCTGGTTGTTGTACCGGTGGAGGCCGCTCCGGCCCACGGTCTGGAGGTTCCGGATGCCGGCGAGATGCTCGCGGACGGCGGCCAGCGCTTCCCGGTATCCCAGCCGGTAGACGGGATAGGCGTGGGCCCGGCGGATCACGATGCCGCCTTCCACCTCCCCGCGCCGGGCGAAGCCCATGGCCTGGAGCTCGGCCGCGGCCAGGGCCAGGAGGTCCGCGTCCCGGCGGCGCCAGAGGGCGTCCCCCGCGTCGCAGAAGTACTCCACCCCGAGCCCGGTGCGCCGGCCGTCCGGGGCCATCTCCGGGCTCCAGTTCCGGAAGGTCGGGATGCGGGCGGCGCGGAACCGCGGATCGTGGACGTAGATCCACTGGTCCGGGAACGGATCCCGGCGCCGGACCACGAGGCCGGCCATGACGAAGGCGCGGAACCGGAGCCGGGCCGCGGCCTCGAGGATCCCCCCGGGGGGCCGGGGGCGGATCCGGGACAGGAGGGCGGGGAGGGGGAGGCTCGAGATCACCCGTTCCGGGCGCAGCTCCCGCCGCCGTCCCTCGGGGGAGCGCGCGGTGACGGAGACCACCCGCCCGTCCCGGACCCGGAGCCGCTCCACGGCGTGCCCGGTGAGAACGCCACCCCCCTCCTCCCGGACGAGGTCCCGGAAGCGATCCCACATCATCCCCGGTCCCCGGCGGGGGTAGAGGAACGACCGGATCAGCGTGGCCGGGCCCCGCCGCGTCCTCAGGAGCGCGCTCGCGGCGGCGCGCAGGAGGGAGAGCCCCCGGATCCTCTGCGCCGCCCAGTCCGCCTCGATCTCCCGGCCGGGGATGCCCCACACCTTCTCGGTGTAGGTCTCGAAGAAGGCGCGGTAGAGCCGCCTCCCGAACCGGTTGGAGACCCACGCCTCGAAGGTCTCCTCGGGGCGGACGGGGCGGATCCTCGCCGCCAGGTAACTCGCGAGCATCCGGAGTCCTTCCCCGGCTCCCAGCGCCGCGAGCAGGCCGCGGGGCTCGAGGGGGTAGGCCAGAAGCTTCCCCGCGTAGAGGATCCGGGACCGCCGGGGCACCGTGAGCAGGTCGTTTCCCAGCACCTCCCGCCAGAGCTGCTCGACCTCCCGGCTCCGCGTGAAGAAGCGGTGTCCCCCCACGTCGAAGAGGAAACCCCGGTGCTCCACGGTGCGGGAGAGGCCTCCCACCCCTCCGTCCTTCTCGAGGACGAGGGGGCGGATGCCGCGCCGGCCCGCGGCGAGGGCCGCGGTGAGACCGGCCGGCCCGGCGCCCAGGACGAGAAG
>JAOZQC010000455.1 GCA_029932425.1 Planctomycetota bacterium
AAGGGCGGCCAGGGCGGCGGCGGCCGCGGCGGGCTCCGCAGGCCCGGACTCCAGGCTCCCCCGCAGGTAGGCGCGCAGCCTCTCCAGGGCGGCGGCGGGAACCTCGATCCCCCCCTCCCGGGCGGCGAGGAGGTGCTCCAGGACGAGGGCGCTCGCCGGGAGCTCGGAGACCGGACCTGCCCCGGGGCCGAACCCCCCGTCGGGGTTCTGCGCCGCGAGCACGGCGTAGCGGCGCTCGCCGGCCCTCTCCTCCTGGACGGCGAGGGCCCGCGGGGGGGCGAGACCCCGGGCGGAAAGGAGCGCCAGGGCCCGGGCGGTGAGGCCCAGGGCGGCGGCCGCCGCCTCGGGGTCGCCGGGGTCGGCGTCGAGGGGGCGGGAGAGCGCCTCCGCCACCGCCGCCGCCGGGCCCGCCGTGAAGAGCAGGGTGAGGCGGCCGCGCCGGAGATCGGCGTCCTCGGGGAGAAGGAGCTCGAAGGCGGCCCGGCCGTCCCGGAAGCCCCCGGCCCGGTGGATCGTCCGGCCGGGCGCCGCGGGGAGGACGGCGATCTCCCGCGTCCGCTCCACGAGGCTCTCACCGGAGTACCGCGCCCGGATCACGGCCCGACCCGGCCCCCGGGCCGAGAGCCGCACCGCGAGCTCCACGGGCCCCCCCGTCCCTCCTCTCGGGACCTCGAGCGTCCCGGGATCCATGCGGAGCAGCTCTCCCTCCGTCTCGAGGACGAGCCGTCCCCCCGCCGCCCCGGAGAGCACCGCCCGGGCCGTGAGGACGTCGCCGGACCGGAGGATCGAGGGGGCGGCGAGATCGAGGGACACCGGGTCCCTCGCGCGGAGGCGGCGCTCCGCCCGCCCCTCTCCCCCGCGGGGGGTGGTGGTGTGGACGTCGATCCGCCACACGGCCGGGCGCGGCGGCAGGGGGAAGACGAGGGGGGCGGAGGGCCGGTCGCCGAACGTGCGCACCCAGGGCGCGAAGAGGAGGACCTCGCCGTCCGGATCCTCCTTCACGATCACGAGGCTCTGCGCCTCGGCCCCCTCCGGGAGCCCGGAGACGCGCACCCGCACCCGGACCTTCCCGCCAGGCCGGGGAGCGCCGGGCGAGGTCTCGATCCGGACCCGGGGAACGGATCCGGCCACCCGGATCACCGTGCGCGCCCTCGCCACCTTCCCCTCCCGCACCGCCTCCGCGGTCACCGCGAGGCGGGGGCCGAGTCCGGCGGGGACGGTGAGGGAGAGAAGAGCCGCCCCCGTGGGGAGCTCCTTCACGAAGTGCACGCCCAATCCCGACCCCTTCACGGTGACCAGGGTGGAGCGCCCCAGGAAGGGCGATCGGATCACGAGGAGGCGGACGGTCTCGCCGGGCCGGGCCTCGTCCCGGTCCGCGATCACCTGGAACTCGTTGAGGGCGGTGAAGAAGTAGGGTTCGTCCGAGAGGACGTGGATGGTGTCCGAGGCCCGAACCTCGTTGCCGAGCTCGTCCCTCGCCCGGGCCGAGACCTGCAGGCTCCCGGCCACCGGGAACCGGATGGTGTGGGCGAAGGGGCCCGGGGAGGCCGGGGTCAGGGTGAAGGGGAGGGTCTCGCCGTCGCACCGGAGCTCCCCCCGCACCTTCCCCCCCGGCCCGGGGTTGCCGTCCGGGAAGACGGCGCTCACCTCGATCCGGCTCTCGTCGCCGGGAGCGACGATCCGCGGCTCGGCCCGGACCCGCAGGGCGAACCGGGCGGGGTCCACGGGGACCTCCGCCACCCCCGCGGCGGAGAGCCCCCCGGGGGCGTCCACCTCCGCCCGGACCCGATAGAGGCCCTCCCGGGCGGGGGTGAAGGCGGTGGCCAGGACCCCCGCCCCGTCCAGGCGCCCCGAGCCGGAGAGGGGGGGAGGCGCCGGCTCCGCGGCCTCCACGCGGTAGGCGACGCGGGCCCCCGCCAGCGGCAGGCCGGGGGCCAGGGTCGCCCGGATCTCCACCGGGACCTCCTCTCCCACCACCGCGCGGTCGCGGGCGGGACGCACCTCGACCCGGAGAGGGGGCCGCCGGGCCGCGCGGATGGGAAGCTCCCGGGCGATCTCCCGCTCCCCGGCCCGGATGACGAGGCGTCCCGGGCCGGGCGCGGCCCCGGGAGGGATCCTGAAGGAGCCCCAGGCCTCGGCGGCGCCCGCTCCCGCGGCCGTCCCCTCCGCGAAGACGAGCCCGCGGCGGTCGGAGGCGAGGAACCGGACCTCGCCCTCCGCGGGGCCCGGGAGGAGGACCTTGAAGTGCACGGTGTCCCCTCCCCGCCAGGCGTTCCGGGCGGTGAGGATCCGGCCCTCCTCCTCCCCGCCGGTGCCCGCGGGAGGGACCCGGAGCAGGCCCACGCGGTCTCCCTGCACCGCCACCACCCGGACGGGCGCCCTCCCGGGCAGGGCGGTGCGCCAGACTCCCGAGGCGTCCGTGGTCCCCCGCACCGGCTCCCCGGAGCCGAGGACCGCCACCGTGGCGCCGGGCACCGCGCAGCCGTCATCCCACTCCGCCACGAAGACCAGGAGCTCCGTCCGGGAGCGGTGCGCCACGGGCCGGAGCCCGGCCACCGCGAGGAGGGCCCGCTCCCTCCGGTCGCCGCGCCGGGCCTCGACGAGGTAGATCCCTCCCGAGAGGGGAGGAAGCCCCCGGGCGGCGGGAGCGCGGGCCGCTTCCGGGAGTCCGGGGGAGGGGAAGTCGGGCCCGGGGAGCCCGGCGGCGGGATCGGGGACGGACCAGGCGACGAGCACCACGCCCCGCACGTCGCCTTCCACGGAGACGGGCGGCCGGCGGCCGGGCCGGGCGCCGGCCCTCACCCGCAGGCGGAACGCTCCCGGCGGGCCCGCCTTCCCCGGGGCGGGGACCCCGGCCCGGTCCGGCGGCCGGTTCCCCCCCTCCCGCTTCCGGCCGCAGCCCGGGAGGACGAGCGCCGCGGCGAGGAGGAGGAGGATCGGGGACCCGCGCATGGGGGCATTCTACCTTCCGCCGAGGAGCGATCGCATCTCGCGCACGCGGAGGAGCCGTGCCAGGCCCAGGTAGAAGAGCGCCCCCGCCGCGGCGGGGGGAAGGACGAGCGCCAGCCGGACGCCGAGACCCCCGCCGCCCGCCAGGCGGCGGATCCCCTCGTGGAGGCCCAGGACCAGGGCCGCCATGAGGAGCGCGAGGCCGAGGAAACCCGCTCCCGCCCGGCCCACCGGGCGCAGGCCCCGGACCCCGAGACGGCGCCGGGCCAGGAGGACGAGGAGGCCCACGTTCAGGGTGGCGCTGGCGGAGGTGACCAGCGCGAGACCGCTCTCCCGGAGGGGCCCCACCAGGAG
>JAOZQC010000456.1 GCA_029932425.1 Planctomycetota bacterium
CTCGAACTCCGGGAGGGCCTCCGCGAAATAGGCTTTCGGACAGGCCATCACGAGCAGGTAGGTCCGTCCCCCGTGGAGGAGCCCCACGAGGAGGGACTCCAGGGCCTCGTCCTTGTTCCGGGAGGTGGCCACGAGCCGGTAGGCCTCCGCGCCTCCCACCTTCGTGAAGCCCTCGGAGACCTTGCGGAAGTCCTTCGAGGCGGAGGAGAACTCCTTCTGCATCCGCACCGCGAGAGCGGACAGGAGGCCTCCTTCCGGAACGCCCCGCCGGACGCGGATGTCCACGTACGCGAAGTACCTGAGGTTGGAGATGGTGAGGACCTTCTCGCGACCCGCCGGCTGGGGCTCGAAGGTCCAGGCGAGGTTCGGCTTCCGGAGCCGGAACCCTCCCTCCGGATGCACGAACA
This sequence comes from Planctomycetota bacterium, assembly GCA_029932425.1. Taxonomy (GTDB): domain Bacteria; phylum Planctomycetota; class JAJSAM01; order JAJSAM01; family JAJSAM01; genus JAOZQC01. The sequence goes on from JAOZQC010000456.1 coordinate 408, forward strand.
GCGGCCTCACCCGCCGCTCCTCGCCGCTCGGTTCCACCCTGGCGCCCTTCCGGAAGGCCTCCAGCCGCTTCTTCGTGGTGCGCACCGCCACGAGCGCGGGACCGTTCAGTTCCTCCGTGAGGGTCTCTCCCGAGGCGTCGAGCCACAGCTCCTCCGCGGCCCGCCGGCCCCGCGACCGGCGGAAGACCAGCACCGGCCGGACCTCGCCCTCCCAGTCGACGCGCCGCGCCGCCTTCTTCTCGTACCGGAAGAGGAAGAAGTTCTCCTCGCGGGGATCGTAGACGGGGGTCTCCCAGCCCCCCTCCAGGCGCTCGCGTTCCCGGACCGCGAACTCCCGGGCCGCGAGGGGGAAGCGCATCCCCTTCGGGATCGCCAGGCTCACCTCCGTCCGCCGGCCGGGGAGGGACGTCGTCACCCGGAGCTGGCCGTGATCCACCTCCGCGTCGCGGCGGAGGAGTCCCCGCCCCGAGGTCTCCCGGTAGGTGATCCGGACGGGCTCCAGGGAAGCGGTGTCCGTCTCCACCATCCGCGTGCGGACGTCCTCCCGGCCCTTCTCGTCCAGGAACACGCTCTCTTCCTCGATCCGGATCCGACCCCCTTGGAGCTTCCGCACCACGAGGGTCCGGGTGCCCACCCGCCGGGACCCGCTCCAGAGGAAGAACCTCTCCGAGCGGAGCACGCCCACCGCCCCGCCGGGCCGGGAGCGGCCCGGGGCCGGCACGTCGCGGAGGATCTCGCGGATCTCCTTCCGGTCCAGCGTGATCCGGCCCCCGCCCTCGAGCTCCAGGGTGACGGTGGCGGCGGTCTCCCCCACGATCCGCCCGCTCAGGGTGCGCCCGTTCTTGAAGTGGATCACGTCGCGGGCGGCGGCGGCCCCCCCCACCAGCAGCGCCAGCACGAAGACCACCGTCCGGATCCACCCCCTCGGGGCACCGATCTTCCTCATGGGCCCCATGGTAATCCGCCGGCCCCCGGGAGAGGAACGGAAGGTTGATGTTTCCCCGGCCGGACCGTATACCGGTAGCCGATGGCCGGCGTCGAACCGTCTCCCGGAGAAGACACGCCCCCGGTTCCCGAGGTGCTCCATTCCGCCTTCCACGAGGGGCCCTTCCCCCGCTGTCTGGTCTGCGGCGCGGACCTCACCGACCCCGGGACCTTCTATCAGATCCAGAAGACCTGGCGCCGCGGGGAGGTGGTCTTCGAGATGGCCATCTGCGCGGAGTGCGCGGTGGACCAGGTGCGGGAGTTCTCCCGCGAGTCCCTGGAGAAGATGCAGGCCTTCTTCCGCGAGCGGTACCGGGGCGACGGCGGGCTCGAGCAGTGCCACTTCTGCGGCCGGGGGCTGTCCCCCGACGGCGAGTACGAGATCGGGGCGTTTTGCCGGGGCGCCTTCCTGGCCCGGCCGCCGGTGGTGGTGTGCGCGGAGTGCGCGGCCGCGGCCCAGGAGGACCTGTCCCGGAAGACGCGGGACGCCTGGGGGCGCTTCATCGAGGAGAACCTCCCCGGGGTCCCCAAGGAGATGGAGCCGGACTCCGTCCCCTTCACCTTCTGAAGAGCTTCAGGAAGACGTCGTCGAAGGGCGCGTCCCGGCCGCGGAGGATGCGGAGGTCCCGGTAGCCCCGCGCGCGCACCTCCACGGTGATCCGCTCCCGCTCCGGCGCCGGGAGACCTTCAAGGCGGAACCGGCCCCGCTCGTCCGTCCGGGCGACCCGCCCCTGGCACGCGACCTCCGCGTCCGCCACCGCCTCCCGGGTCTCGCCGTCCACCACCCTCCCTGCCAGCGTGAAGACGCCGGGAAGCTCGAGCACCACGGGGGAGCGTCCCGCTTCGGCCCGGGCCCGGAGCGGCCCGAAGGACGCCTCGAACTCCGTGACCCCTTCCGGGAGGGGATCGAGACGGAACGATCCGTCGGGAGCCAGGCGGATCTCCCGCGGGGCACCGGGTCCCAGGGCCCGGAGCCGGGTCCCCGGCGGCGGAGGTCCGCCTCCCGCGGAGCGCACGAAGCCCGTGGGAGGGGGCGGCCGCCGCCCGGCGTCCTCCTCGAGGGGCCGGGTGCCGAGGAGCGAAGGGATCAGGCTGATCACGAGGAGGAGGCAGAAGGCCGCCAGGAGCAGCACCGTCCGCCGGGTTCCTCTGAGCATCCGCGCCATTCCCGTCGCCTGTCCCGCGGGTCCCTCCCCGCCCTCCCCCGGCCGGCGGCTACCCGGCCAGGATGGCGAGGATCGCGTCGGCGTAGAGCCGCGCCCGCTTCTCGCCCACCGCCGGCAGGGCGGCCAGGGCCCGCGCGTCTTTCGGCCGGGCCCTCACCACGTCCACCAGGGCGTGGTTCGGCAGCACCACCATCGTGGGCACGCCGCGCCGGGCCGCCGCCTCTTTCCTCCAGTCCTTCAACCGCTCGAGCTGCTGCTGCTGCCGGGGGTGGAGGCGCACCGACCGGGGCTTCCGGCGGCGGGGAGCCGGGGGACGACCGCGCTCCACACCCCGGGCCACGGCCCGGAGGATCCCCTCTCCGAGCCGCCGGACCACGGTCTCGGTGACGCCCCGGATCCCCCGGAGTTCCGCCCTCGACGCCGGTCGCCGCCGCGAGATCCGGAGCATCGTCTCGTTGGCGAGGACCTTGAAGGGAGGGCGGTCCATCCGCCTCGCGTGCCGGTCCCGGAGGAGGAACAGCTCCCGGAGCACGGACTGCTCCGGGTCGGTGAGCGCGCTGCGACCCCGGATCCTCCGGTACCCGTCGGGATCGAACTCCCGCGCCGCCGGGGGTCGCGCCTCCAGCCTCCGGAACTCCAGTTCCGCCTCCTCGAGCACATCGGCGGCCACCAGACGGTCCCTCAGGATGTCCGCCAGGCGGATCAGGTACTTCACGTCCAGGTAGGCGTACTCGAGCTT
>JAOZQC010000041.1:0-8479 GCA_029932425.1 Planctomycetota bacterium
GGGCCGGCGCGGAGCCGCGGGACGGGCGGCGCGGCGGGATCGCCCGGGGTCCGCTCCTCCCGGGGAGGGTCGAGGCCCTCCCCTCTCCGGCACCGGGCGCGGGAAGGGGGCCGGGGAGGGGGAGCGACGCGGGATCGGCCGGCGGGATCGGGCGGGAACCGCGCGTCCCGGGGGATGAGGCCGCGGTACGCGGACGCCGGGGAGGATCCATCTTCCCCGGCGAAGAGAGGCGGCGCGGGCGTGCCCGCGATGTACTCCCGACTTCCAGCTCTTCGCGCGGCTCGCGGATCCGGGGGGAGCAGGCGCCCCAGGCGCCCGCCGCCGGGCGGCGAGGAGGCCACGGCCGCGGTGCGCGGCCGGCGGGGGAAGATCCGCTTTCCCGGGCGAAGAGAGGCGGCGCGGGCGTGCCCGCGCCGTGAGAGCGCGCTTCGCCGGAGCGTGGGGGGGCACCCCCGCGGCGGTCTTCGGCGGGATCCGGCGGAAACCGCGCGTTCCCGCGGGGAATGCGGACTAGGATGCGGGCCGGGCCGGGAGGGTCCCGGCGGGACGCGGAACGTCCCCGGGAGGAGGACGATGGAGACGGGCAGGCTCCGGTTCGACCGGAACGAGCTGGCGGGCGGGCTCGGGGACCTGGGCACGCTGCTTCCCCTGGCCCTGGCCCTGGTGGCCCTGAACGGCCTCTCCTTCACCACCGTCTTCCTGGTCACGGGGCTCGCCTACGTGGCCACGGGCCTCTTCTACGGGATCCCGGTGCCCGTCCAGCCCCTGAAGCTCGTGACCGCGGTGGCCATCGCCGCCCCGGAGCGGTTCGGCCCCGCGATGTTCTCCGCGGTGGGGCTCCTCATGGGCGTGATCCTGCTCGTTCTCGCCGCCACGGGGGCCATCGACGCCCTGGCCCGGCTCTTCACGCGGCCCATCGTGCGGGGGATTCAGCTCGGCCTGGGGCTCATCCTCACCGTGAAGGCCGTCGACCTGCTCTCCGCGCGCTCTCTCTTCCTGGGGCCGGGGGCGGAGCCGGTGCGCGTGGCGGGGGTGGCGGTGAACCCCCTCCTGGGGGTGGCGGCCGCCGCGGCCGTGTTCCTCCTGCTCGGGAACCGGCGGTTTCCCGCGGCGCTGGTGCTCGTCGGCCTGGGGATCCTCGCGGGGGCGGCGTTCGGGGCGTTCCGGGGGTTCGAGCTCCGGGCGGGCCCCGCCCCCCTCCGGGTGGAGTGGCCGGGGGCCGGCGACCTCGCCGACGCCCTCGTCCTCCTCGTGATCCCGCAGCTCCCCATGACCCTCGGAAACGCGATCATCGGCTCCACGGACGCCGCCCGGAGGCTCCTGGGGGAGGGACGCGCCCTGCGCCGGGTCACGAACCGCAACTACGCGGTGAGCATCGGCCTCGCCAACCTCGCCTCCGGCGCGGTCTCCGGGATGCCGCTCTGCCACGGGGCCGGGGGGCTGGCCGCCCACGTCCGTTTCGGCGCCCGGACGGGGGGAGCCACGGTGATGATCGGCGGGATCCTGGTGGCGCTCGCCCTGGGCCTGGGGAAGGTGGGGCTGGCCCTGGTGGGGGCCCTCCCCGCCGCCGTGCTCGGCGTCCTGCTCCTCTTCGCCGGGCTGGAGCTGGGGCTCCTGGTGCGGGATGTCCGGGAGAAGCGGGATCTCCTGGTGACCCTCCTCATCGCCGGTCTCGCGGTGGCCACCCGGAACATGGGCCTGGCCTTCGGGGCCGGCATCGCCGCCTCCCTCCTCCTGCGCTGGACCCGCGCGGAAGTCTGAGCGGCGGGGAGGGGTACCATGGAACCTCGAAGGGAGGGTTCCATGTGGAAGCTGCTCGTCCCGCTCGCGCTCCTGGCCGTCCCCGTACCCGTCCTCGCCGGCGAGCGGGCGGACCGCCTGGAGATTCCCTGGGGGAGCACTCTCCCGGGGGCGGGGAAGGACGCGGACCCTCTTCCGGCGAAGCCCTTGCTCGTGTACGTCACCAACGAGCACGAGACGCGCGACCAGCGGCGCTTCGACGAGGTGCTCCTCAAGAACGAGAGCTTCCTCCTCGCCGCGAAGTTCTTCGCATGCGTGAAGGTGCCGGAGGGGACCGCCCGGAAGCACGCCCTGTTCCGGGGCGTGAGGTTCCGGGCGCCCGCGGTGGTGGTGTTCGACTCCACGCGGAAGAAGCACGCGGTGGCGGGCGGCCGGGCCAGCGCCATGAAGGTCTACGCGCTGCTCGTGAAGATGGGCCGGTTGGACTGGGAGACGGACATCGCGAAGACGGTGCGGGCGGCGCGCAACCTCCTCGGGACGTTCGACCAGGTCGACGCCGCCCGGGACTCCCTCTCGGTGAAGGAGGGTCGCCTGGAGGACGCCCGCGGCAAGAAGGACGGGGCCAAGATCCGCCGGCTCGAGAAGGAGATCGCTCGGGACCGGGCCGCGATGGAAGCCCTCTACGCGAAGGCCGAGAAGCGCTGGAAGGAGATCTGGTCGCTCGTGCGCAAGGACCGCGCGGCGGAGGGCGCCAAGGAGAAGAAGGCGCCGGAGAAGGCGAAGGGGAAATAGCCCGCACTCTCCCGCGGGCGGAAGGTCCCCGGCGGATCCCGCCGCTCCGGCGGTGCGGCTCCCCGCCGTCGGGCCCCGGCGGGTCGGCTCCCCGCCGCCCCTGTCCCCTCCCGAAGGTCTCCCGCCGGGAACCGCCCGGGGGCGGACCGCCCGCCCCGCACTCCGAGGGAAACCCCTTCCCGCAAGCGCGCCCCGGTGCCGCCTCCGGCGGGAGGGAGGGGGAGGGCGGGACGGGACCCCCGCCCGGGGCCGGCGCCCGGTCCCTCCCTTCCCGGCGGGCCGCTTCCTCACCGCGTCGGAGGCGGACCCCGCCCGGAACCGCACGATCCGGTCCCCGGAGAGGGTGGGGGCGGCGGGGAGCGCCTCCTGCGAGCCGTTCTTGCGGCGGAGCGCCGCCGCGGCCCCCGGGCCGCGCGCGGGGCCGGCGCCCGGTCCCTCACTCCCCGGCGTGCCGCTTCCGCATGGCGTTGAGGGCGGACCCCGCCCGGAACCACTCGATCTGGGCCTCGGAGAGGGTGTGGACGGCGGGGAGCGCGTCTTCCGAACCGTCCTCGTGGCGGAGCACCACCGTGACCTTCGAGCCCGGCGCGAGGCCGGCGAGCCCCCGGATGCTCACGCGGTCGGTCTCCCGCACCTTCTCGTAGTCGGCGGGGTCCTCGAAGTAGAGCGGCAGGATGCCCTGGCGCTTCAAGTTCGTCTCCGCGATGCGCGCGAAGGACCGGGCGATGACGGCGCGGCAGCCGCGGAAGCGCGGCTCCATGGCCGCGTGCTCGCGGCTCGACCCCTCGCCGTAGTTCTCGTCGCCGATCACCACCCACGACCGCCCGGCCTCGGCGTACCGCTTCGCCAGCTCGGGGAGGGGAACGTCCTTCTCGCCGGTGAGGACGTCGGTGCCCACCCCCGGCCGGTCCGCGAAGGCGTGCCGGGCCCCGATGTAGACGTTCCCGCTGATGTTCTCCAGGTGACCCCGGTACCGGAGCCAGGGGCCCGCGGGGGAGATGTGGTCGGTGGTGCACTTGCCCCTCGCCTTGAGGAGGACGAGGAGATCCTCCAGGTCGTTGCCGTCCCAGGGCTCGAAGGGGGTGAGGAGCTGGAGCCGCTCGCTGTCCGGGGCCACCTCCACCTCGACCTCCGTGCCGTCCTCGGGGGGGGCGACGTAGCCCGACGTGCCGGGGTCGAAGCCGCGCGGGGGAAGCTCCACGCCGGCGGGCGGCTCGAAGCGGAAGGTCCCCCCGCCCGGCGTCTCCAGGCCGTCCGTCAAGGGGTTGAAGGTGAGCTTCCCGCCGAAGGCCAGGGCCGTGACCAGCTCGGGGCTGCCGATGAAGGCCCTCGTCTCCGGGTTCCCGTCGTTGCGCCGGGCGAAGTTGCGATTGAAGGAGGTGACGATGGAGTTCGGGGTGCCCTTCGGGACTTCCGGCCTCTCCCACTGGCCGATGCAGGGGCCGCAGGCGTTGGCGAGGACCACGGCGCCCGCCTTCTCGAGCGTCTCGAGCTGGCCGTCCCGCTCGATGGTGGCCCGGATCTGCTCCGAGCGCGGGGTCACGATGAAGGGGGCCTTCACGTTGAGCCCCGCGGCCGTCGCCTGCCGGGCGAGGTGGGCGGCCCGGTCGATGTCCTCGTAGGAGGAGTTGGTGCAGGACCCGATGAGGGCGGCGCTGATCTCCTCCGGGTAGCCTTCCCGCGAGACGTCCTCCGCCATCCGGGAGATGGGGTGGACGAGGTCCGGGGTGTGGGGCCCCACGAGGTGGGGCTCCAGGGAGGAGAGGTCGATCTCGATGACCTCGTCGTAGTAGAGGCCGGGCTCCTCCGCCACCTCGGGGTCGGCCCGGAGGAAGTCGGCGAACTCGTCGGCCAGCCGGGCGATCGGCTCCCGGTCCGTGGCCTTCAGGTAGGTGGCCAGGCGCTCGTCGTAGGGGAAGAGGGAATTGGTGGCGCCGAGCTCGGCGCCCATGTTCGTGATCGTGGCCTTCCCCGTGGCGGACAGCGAGACGGTGCCGGGGCCGAAGTACTCGACGATCTTCCCCGTGCCCCCCTTGACGGTCAGGATGCCCGCGAGCTTGAGGATCACGTCCTTGGGGGCGGCCCAGCCGGAGAGCTCCCCCGTGAGGTGTACCCCCACGAGCTTCGGCCACGTCACGCCCCAGGGCTCGCCCGCCATCACGTCCACGGCATCCGCTCCGCCCACCCCGATGGCCACCATCCCCATGCCGCCCGCGTTCGGGGTGTGGGAGTCGGTGCCCACCATCATGCCCCCCGGGAAGGCGTAGTTCTCGAAGATCACCTGGTGGATGATCCCGGCCCCCGGCTTCCAGAAGCCGATCCCGTACTTCGCGGAGGCCTGCTGGAGGAAACGGTAGACCTCCTCGTTCTCCGAGAGGGCCCCGGAGAGGTCGGGCCCGGCGCCCTGCCGCGCCCGGATCAGGTGGTCGCAGTGCACGGTGGAGGGCACCGCCACCTTCTTCCGCCCCACGAGGATGAACTGGAGGAGGGCCATCTGGGCCGTGGCGTCCTGCATGGCCACCCGGTCGGGACGGAAGAGGGCGTAGCTCTCGCCCCGGACGATCTCCTGGGTCCGGGGCTGGTCGAGGTGACCGAAGAGGACCTTCTCGGCGTAGGTGAGGGGCCGGCCGAGGCGCTCCCGGGCGATCTCCACGCCCTCTCGGATCCGGTCGTAGACCTTACGCACGAAGTCGGGGTCGGTAAGCATGGTGCGCTCCTGGGGGGGATCGAGTGGCGGCGAAGCCGTGAGCATACCGCAACTCCCGGGGAAAGCGGAGCGGGAAGGAACGGTGGACCGCGGGCCGGGTTCCGGATCACGGCGCGGGCACGCTCGCAGCCCCCCCTGCGACGGGTACGTCCGCGCTGTCTCCCTTCGCCGGGGGAGGCGGATCCTCCCCCGCCGGCCGCCTTCCGCGGCCGACCCCCTCCTCGCCGCAGGGCGGCGGGCGCCTGCGGGGCCGGCTCCCGCAGTATCTCCGAGCCGCGCGAAGAATCGCAAGGTCAAGAGTACGGTCCCCCCGGGAGGCGGCCCGCATCCGGACGCACGGTTTTCGTCGGATCTCGCCGTCCCTGACGGTGTGGCTCCTCGTCATCCACCCCCACGGAACGTGAAGGCACTCCACGCCGTGGGAAGATCCCACGAATCGGATCGGGACGCCCGAGCAGGTTCGACTCCTCGTCGCGCCTGGCCCCTTTTCGACGATCTCCCGCCGAAAGCCGCCCGTGGTGGGCCACGGGTTTCGCGCTCCGGGGAAACCCCGTTCCGCCGGCCGGCTGGAAGCCATGGCCCGCACGCCGGATGAGAACGGCGGGCGGGACCGGAGGACCGCCGGCGGAGAGCGCCGGCGGCGGGGGACGCGTTTGCCCGCCAACCCCCCGCGGGATAGACTCACCTCGTCCCCCCGGCGGAATGGAGGCGGAATCATGCCCGACGATGCCCCTGTCTCGAAGTTCATGGAAACCCACTTCCGGCACTTCAACGCGGCCTCCCTGCTGGATGCGGCGCGCGCCTACCGCGAGCACGTGGAGGGCGGGGGGAAGATGATGATCACCCTGGCGGGGGCCATGAGCACGGCGGAGCTGGGCGTCTCGCTGGCGGAGATGATCCGGCGGGGGAAGGTCCACATCATCACCTGCACGGGGGCGAACCTGGAGGAGGACCTCTTCAACCTGGTCGCCCACGAGAGCTACCTCAGGGTGCCGCACTACCGCCACCTCTCCCCGGCGGAGGAGAAGGACCTCCTGGACCGGGGGTTGAACCGGGTGACGGACACCTGCATCCCGGAAGACGAGGCGATGCGGGTCCTGGACCAGGCGGTGCTCGACCGCTGGAAGGCGGCGGACCGGGCGGGGGAGCGGAAGCTCCCCCACGAGTTCCTCTACGAGATCATCCGGGAGGGGACGCTCGAGGACCGCTACCAGATCGATCCCGCGGAGAGCTGGGTGGTGGCGGCGGCGGAGAGGGACCTTCCTCTCATCGTGCCCGGCTGGGAGGATTCCACGCTGGGCAACTCCTTCGTCTCCGAGGTCTGGCGGGGGAGCGTGAAGGACGTCACCACCGTGAAGAGCGGCCTGGAATACATGACGTTCCTCGTCGAGTGGTACTACGAGAACTGCGGCGGCCGGGGGGTGGGGTTCTTCCAGATCGGCGGCGGCATCGCGGGGGACTTCCCCATCTGCGTGGTCCCGCTCATCAACCAGGACATCAACTACCCGGTGCCCGACCCCGAGAAGACGGTGCCCCTCTGGTCCTACTTCTGCCAGATCAGCGACTCCACCACGAGCTACGGCTCCTACTCCGGCGCCGTCCCCAACGAGAAGATCACCTGGGGCAAGCTCGGACCCGACACGCCGCGCTTCATCATCGAGTCCGACGCCACCATCGTGGCCCCCCTCGTCTTCGCCTGGGTCCTCGGCTGGTAGGTACCATACGGAGGCGGGAGCATTTCGTCACCTCCACTCCCTCTCCCCCCGCATCCCCCCTCTTCCGCCTCCCCGCGCCCCAGCGCCACCGCGCACCCTGCAAGGAGGGAAGCCTCTCGTCACCTCGGCCCCCTCGCTTCCTTTCCCCCCGCCGCCCCCTCCGGTCCTTCCCCGCGTCGTCTTTTCCCCGGGCCTCGCTCCCTTTCACCCGTGAAACGCGCCGTTCCCCGGCGTTCTCAGGAGAGGTAGGCCCCGCCAGGCCCCGGAAGGAGCTTCTCTCATGTTCCCGCCTGCTCTCCTGCTGGCACTCTCCCTGTTCCTGGCCCTTCCGGCCGGGCCGGCGGCCCCCCGGCCTCCCCGGACGAGGACGGTCCGCCTCCGCGACGCCGCGGTCGTCGATCTCCTCACCATCGCGGGCGCCGCCCCGCTCCGGATCGCCCGCTCCGCGCGGGAGCGGCTCGCCGCCGTGGACGATTTCGTGAAGGTGGGACCGCTGCTCGGGCTTCTCGAGGCTCCACCGCCGCGGCTCCGCCGGTATGCGGCGGCGGAGCTCGCCCGCATCGGGGTTTCCCGGGCCTTCCTGCCCCTGCTCCGCCGCCTTCTCCTCGACCCCGACGCCGGCGTGCGCCGGGTCGCTCTCGAGGGGGTCCGGGCCCTCGACGAGCGCCGGGCGATCCGCTGGCTCACGTTCCTTGCGGAGGCGCACGGCGGCGGACCGCGAGCCTGGATCCAGACCGGGCGCCAGCTCTCCTTCCTCGAGGACTACGATGCCGAGGTGAGCTGAACGGCCTTCATCGCGGACCCCGTGGTGGGTACGGCACAGGAAGGGGAGGTTCTCGACGCGAGGGTGCCGGCGACCTCGGTACGGGGGGTACGCCTGGTCCGGGCGCGGGCCCGCCGGGCTCTCCGGTCCCTGGAGCGCGGGCCGTCCGGAGGGAGGCGGAGACGCTGACCGCGGCCTCCGGTCCTCCGCTCTCCGGCCTGCGGGCAGCGATCAACCGGGAGGGGGCTCGTAGGCGCCGTCGTTCCCCGGGAGCGGCAGGCCGGCCCGGACGAGGGCGGTGTAGGCGCCGAGACAGACGGCGTTGGCGAGGTTCAGGCTGCGCACGCCCTTGCGGATCGGGATGTAGACCCGGGCGCCGGCGTGGGCGGCCAGGAGATCGGCGGGGAGCCCCTTCGATTCGGATCCGAAGACCAGGAGATCGTCGGGCGCGAAAGGGGCCTGGAAGAGGGGAGCGCCGCCCCGCGCCGTGAAGAGCCGGAGCCGGGCCGGGAACGGGGTGGGACTGTCCGGTTCCAGGGCCCGTTCGAGCGAGGCCCAGTCCGGGTGCACCGCCATCTCCACCTGGGGCCAGTAGTCGAGCCCCGCCCGGCGCAGGTACCGATCTTCCAGGCGGAAGCCCAGGGGCTCCACGAGGTGGAGGCGGAGGCCGAGGGCGGCGGACAGGCGCGCGGCGCAGCCCGTGTTCTGGGGGATCTCGGGATGGACGAGGACGATCTCCACCTCCCCGAGTCTACCCGCCCG
>JAOZQC010000041.1:8489-12484 GCA_029932425.1 Planctomycetota bacterium
GAAGGTTACATACGGGGATGGGAACGACTTGTAACCTTCGCCGCGCTCGCGTTCCCCTCGCCCGCCCGCCGCACCTCTCCTCTTTCCCGCGGCGGCCGGTGACGGCCCCGAGGCCTGACCCTGGATTTGCGGGGTGACGCGTTCAGGGCCGTACCCGAAGTTTGCCGGGTCCCGGTCCGTTTTCCGTGGGGGACGCCGGCCGTCTTCCTCCCCGTTCCCGTCTCCGATCACCTCCCGGAACGCCGCCCGGGGGAACCCGGCCGGAGGGGGGAAGGCTAGCCTTCCCCCGCGTGGGGGCGAAGGATCACCTTGATCGACTCGCGGCCCTCCGCCACGAGGCGGAAGCCCTCCGCGGCCTGCGCGAGCGGGAGCCGGTGGGTGATCATCTCCGCCACCGGGACGCGGCGGGCCCGGATCAGCTCGAGGGCGACCGCCAGGTCCGGGGGGGCGCCGGCGTAGGCGGTGGTGAGGGTCACGTCGTCCCGCCAGAGCGGCCAGAGGGGGATGGGGATCTCGACGCCCGGCTCGGCGGGGGCGAAGAAGAGGACGGTCCCCCCGCGGCCCACGGACCGGAGCCCCTGGCGGACGGCGCCCGGATCGGCGGTGCAGAGGGCCACCACGTCCGCCCCCCGTCCCCCGTTCTCCTCGCGGACGCGGGCGGGGACGTCCTCGGCGGCGGAGAGGGCGGCGTCCGCCCCGAAGCGGCGCGCGGCCCGGATCCTCTCCTCCCGGATGTCCACGGCGAGAAGCCGCCCGGCCCCGAGCGTCCGGCCCAGGAGCAGGAAGAGGAGGCCGGTGATCCCGCTTCCGATCACGAGGAGGGAGTCCCCGGCTTCGAGTCCCGCGCGAGAAAGGCCGTGGAGGACGCAGGCCACGGGCTCCGCGAACGATGCCTCCTCGAAGGAGACCCCCTCGGGGATGGGGAACGTGCCCCGGTCCGTCTGGAGCGCGGGGACCCGGGCGAACTCCGCGAAGCCGCCGGGATCGAGCTTCGTGCTCCGCAGGGTGTCGCAGGCGGAGAAGTGCCCCGTGAGGCAGGCCCGGCAGGTGAAGCAGGGGACGTGGTGGGTGACCACCACCCGGTCCCCGGGGCGGAACCGCTCGACGCCCGGCCCCGCCTTCTCCACCGTCCCCGCCAGTTCGTGGCCGAGCACGAGGGGGGCGCGGGGCTTCCGGTACCACTCCATGACGTCGCTCCCGCAGATGCCGGAGGCGACGATGCGGACCAGGATCTCCCCCGGGCCGGGGGCGGGGACCGGGCGCTCCTCGATGCGCACGTCGTCGTTGGCGTGGTAGACGGCGACCTTCACCGGGCGCCGGCCTTCCCCGCCTCGAAGATCTCCCCCGCCCGCTCCGGGGTGGCGCCCTCGTGCACCACCGCCCGGACGGCCCGGATCATGGCCTTCGCGTGGTCGTTCTGCCAGATGTTGCGGCCCATGTCGACGCCCACCGCGCCCCGGTCGAGGGCGTCCCGGGCCATGCGGAAGACGTCCATCTCCGTCTCGAGCTTCGGGCCGCCCGCGATGACCAGGGGGACGGGGCAGCTTCCCGAGACCTTCTCGAAGTCCTCGCAGTAGTAGGTCTTCACGAAGTGGGCCCCGAACTCCGCGGCCATGCGGCAGGCGAGGGCCAGGTACCGGGCGTCGCGCTTCTCGAGCTCCTTCCCCACCGCGGTGACGGCCAGGACGGGCATCCCCAGCTCCTGGCCCCGGTCCACGAGACGGGAGAGGCCGAGGAGGGTCTGCCGCTCGTGGCGGGTGCCCACGAAGATGGAGAGGGCCACCGCGGAGGCGTTCAGGCGGACCGCGTCCTCCATGGCGACGGCGATCCCCTCGTCGGAGAGGTCCTCCCCCGCGAGGATGCTCCGGCCCCCGGACACGCGCAGGACCATGGGGGTATCCGTTCCGGGGTCCACGCAGGCCCGGAGCACGCCCCGGGTGAGCATGAGCGCGTCGGCGTGGGGGAGGAGGGGGGCGATGGTGGACCGGGGGTCCTCGAGCCGGGTGATCGGCCCCAGGAAGTACCCGTGGTCCACGGCGAGCATGACGACGCGGCCGGTCTCCGGCCGGATGATGCGCTTCAGGCGGTTCTCGAGTCCCCAGTCCATGTCCGACTCCTCGATGCGGGTCAGGGTTTTCCGGCGGATCGGCGGTACCGTATCATCCCCGAACGGACGCGCGGAGGAGAAGATGCTGATCGCCACCTGGAACGTGAACTCCATCCGGGCCCGGCTGGGGCTGGCGGTGCCCTGGATCCGGGACGCCGCGCCCGACGTTCTCTGCCTGCAGGAGACCAAGGTGGTGGACGAGGACTTTCCGCGCGGGCCCTTCGAGGAGCTGGGCTACCGGGTGGAGGTCTTCGGGCAGAAGACCTACAACGGGGTGGCCATCCTCTCCCGGCTCCCCCTCGAGGACGTGACCCGGGGGTTGCCGGGAGACGGCCCCGAGGACCCCCGGCGCGTGATCGAGGCCACGGTGGACGGGATCCGGATCCTGAACCTCTACGTGCCGAACGGGAAGGCTGCGGGGACGGAAGCCTACGAGGCCAAGCTCGCCTGGCTCCGCCGCCTGCGGGAGCACCTGGACCGGGACTGCGACCCCGCCGGGGACCTGGTGATGCTCGGCGACATGAACATCGCCCCCGAGGACCGGGACGTGTACGACCCCGAGGCCTTACGGGAGACGATCCACGTGAGCACCCCCGAGCGGGAGGCCCTCGCCCACGTGCTGGAGTTCGGGCTGGTGGACGCCTTCCGCCTCCACCACCCGGAGGCGGGTCTCTACTCCTGGTGGGACTACCGGGCGGGGATGTTCCGCCGCGGACTCGGCCTCCGCATCGACCTGGTGTACGTGACGAAACCCCTCGCCCCCCGCGTCACCCGGGCCGAGATCGACCGCGCCGCCCGCGCCGGCGAGAAACCCTCCGACCACGCCCCCGTCCTCGTCCGCATCGACTGAAACATCGCTGACAGGCACAGCTTTTTCACTTTGAAACATCGCTGACAGGCACAGCTTTTTCACTTTTCCGAAACATCGCTGAAACACCGCTGACAGGCGTGGATGTTTCCGTTTTCCACCCCATCGCCGCCCGGAGTCACCGGTCGGTCTCCCCGGGCGCTCCACCGTCCGCCGGCCCTCCCCGGAACTTCCCGCCGGGCGAGACGGGCCGAGACCGGTCCGTTCCTCCCGAGGAGATCGGAAGGGGGCCGGTTCGCCGTCGGCGGAGGCATCGGATCGGGCGGGGCCGATTCTCCCTCTCCCCGGGCGGAGGGCGTCGCGAGGAGACCTGTAGGGGGTTTCCCGAGGAAGCGTGGCGCGGATCGCTCGGTTGACACCTCCCGGCGGGGAGAGTACGATTCCGCGCAATCCTCCGGAGAGAGGGATGACCGAACTCCGAACCAGGCCGACCCGCGTGCTCTCGCGCGCTCCCTCCATGGCCATACCGGGCGCCGTCCCGGTCCGGGAACCGGTCCCCGGGGATGGAGGGTGTCCGCCGCGGGCGTCATCTCCCCGAGAGCGCTCTCCGGCAGACGGTGAGGGAAGCGCTCCGGCTCTCAGGGATGGCCCGGCGCCCCACGTGCCGCACGCCGCGCCCCTCTTTCGCCGGCCACCTCAGGGAAGGCGGCCGCGACATCCGGACGATCCGGAAGCTGCTGGGGCGCAAGACCGCAGAACGACCCTGATCGACACCTTCGTCCCGCACCGCGGAGGCCAGGGAGTGAGAGGCCCACTCCACCGGGACGAAGATGGTGAAGAGGCCGAGTTCCCGGAACGTGAGGCCGGCCTGGATGACGGGAACGGGCCTGGAGGACGGGGAGGACGGGGAGGAAAGGAGGGGAGTAGAACGGGGCGGGGTTTGTCGGAGCCGGCGGCCGGCCGCCTCGAAGCGGCCCGCCGGAGCCAGGGATGATACAGCGCGAAGGCTCGCGGCATAGCACGCCGGCCGGGAATCGAGGAACCGCGCGAACGATGTGCGGCAAAGGGACTTGCGTCCGA
>JAOZQC010000042.1:0-5105 GCA_029932425.1 Planctomycetota bacterium
TCCGCCGGGGCGCGCTACGCGACGGTGGGGGCCCTCCGCCTGTCTCCCGCGGCGCGCCGCCTGGTCCTCGCCTGGCTCGGCCGCCGCCGGCCGAGACTCGCGGCGCGCTACGCCGATCGCTACGGTCCCGACGGACGGGCGCCTCCGGAGTACCGGCGGCGCCTGGCCGGGATCGCGGGAGCCGCCCGGCGGCGGTACGGCCTGGGGGCGGGTCCCTCCCTCGACGGGCGGGGCGACGGGCAGCTACGACTGCCGTTCGGTTGCCGGGAGGGTTATGCTGTAGGATCCACGGCCGGCTGAGATCGAAAGGAGCGCGGGCCATGCCCCACGACATCTGCCACGTGGAGATCCGGAGCGTCGATCCGCCCCGCTCCCGGGAGTTCCTCGGGAAGCTCTTCGGCTGGACGTTCCAGCCCATGGACGAGAGCTACTGGTTCTACTCCACCCCCCGGGGGCCCGGCGGCGGCCTGGAGAAGGTGGACGGGGTCCCGTCCGAGGAGGGCGCCTTCCGGATCTACGTGCACGTGGACTCCATCCGCGACACCCTCGCCCGGGCGGAGGCCCTCGGCGGAGAGGTCCGGACCCCCCGCACGGAGATCGGCGGCGGTCACGGGTTCTACGCCTTCCTGAGGGAGCCCGGGGGAGCGGTGCTGGGGCTCTGGGAGGCCCAGGGAGAGTAGCCATGCGTCGGTACATCGTCGTGGTCCTGCTGCTGGCGGCGGGCGCCGCCGGGGCCCGGGAGGAGAAGCGCCCGTGGGAGCGTTACGCCCAGAAGGAGGCGGAGTTCCTCCGGGCGATCGCCGCCAAGTACGTCGAGCTCGGCGACGAGGCCCGGAAGGCGAAGCTCTACCAGTTCGCCCGCGAGGCCTACGAGGAGGCGCTGAAGTACCAGGAGCACAACCGGACCGCCCGCAAGCTCCTCGGCTACGTCCGCCGGGGCCGCAAGTGGGTCCTCGATCCCGTGGAGTCGAGGAAGCTCCCGGAGAAGAACACCCGCCCCCAGAACGTGAGCGAGGACGAGTTCCGGCGGACGGTGGTGAAGGACTTCCTCGAGAAGAAGAGGAAGGTCGGGGTCTACGTGGGGCGGAAGTACGCCGGCCTCGGGCGGTGGTGCCAGAAGGAGGGGTACCCCGACCAGGCGAAGAAGGCCTGGGAGAAGGCGCTCCACTTCGATCCCGACAACGAGATCGCGAGGAAGGGCCTGGGGTACCGGAAGGTGGACGGCAAGTGGCTCACCGAGAAGCAGATCCGGGCGCGGAAGGAGGCGAAGGAGGGGAAGCTGGTGGACGACAGCCCCTCCCGCTTCGAGGGGCCGCTCGGGGTCAAGCTCACGAAGATGGAGTCCGCCCACTTCCGGGTGGAGACCGTCTACGGCCCGAAGGCGGCGAAGAACTACATCAAGAACCTGGAGACCACGTACGCCTACTTTCTCCGCGATGTGGGTCAACCCGAGGATCGGGACGTCTTCGGGGGGCGGAAGGCGTTCTTCCTGGTCCTCGGCTCGAAGGAGCAGTGGGTCCGCTACGTCGACCTGTTCCACGGCGGATCGAAGCGCCAGAAGGAGTTCACGAAGAAGCTCCGCGGCTCCCTGAGCTCCCCGGGCCTCTTCGGCGCCCAGTACGAGGGAGAGAAGGGGAACGAGAGCACGACCATCGACGGCCTGGTCCACAAGGCCGCCCACTTCCTCGTCTACCACTACTGGAACCTCCGGCCGGCCTGGCTCTCCGAGGGCTTCGCCTACTACTACACGGTGAAGGTCCTGAACTCGACACGGACCCATTGCGTGGCCCTGGGCACCTACGAGCACCAGGGAGGGGGCATGAAGAAGTGGGGGGACTCGGAGAACTGGAAGGAGCTGGTCAAGGGGGAGGTGTTGAAGAACGCGGACCCGGACCTCCGCATGTTCTTCCGCGTACCCATCTCGGAGCTCCAGTTCCAGGCCTCCGTGAAGGCGTGGTCCCTGATCACCTGGCTCTTCGACAAGCACCGGGAGAAGTTCCTGAAGTGGCTCGAGGCGGTGGGCCATCGCGGGGCGAAGCAGGAGGATGCCTTCCGGGAGATCTTCGGGTGGCCCCTGGAGCAGGTCGACAAGGAGTGGCGCGAGTACGTGAAGGTGAACACCTGACCGGGCCTCTCCCTCCGGGTCTCCCCGGCCGGGCTCGACCGGCCCGCGGGGGTCGTCCGGAGGGCGGGCGGTGAGCGTCCCCTCCCGGCGCCGCCGCCGTTCCCGGCGGATGCCGCTCTCCCCCCGGGGACTCCTCGTCCTCGCCCTCCTCCTCCCGGGAGCGGGGCTCGCCGGGTTCTTCCTCCTCCGGCCCCGGGAGGAGGCGCCCGCCAGGTTCGATCGCCTCCTCTCCCGGGCGGACCGGGCGGTGGCGGCGGGGGAGTACGCCCGGGCCCGGGAACTCCTCGCGCCCTGCCTCGCCGCCCGGCCCCGGGACCCCCGGGCGCTTTATCTCGAGGGGCGCTGCCTGGCGGGGCTCGGGCGCCGGGAGGAGGGGCTGGGAAGGATCCGCGAGGCGCTTCGCCTCCGGGGGGACCTGCCCGGGGCGCGCCTCTTCCTGGCCCGGGAGCTGGCGTCCCGGGGGGAGTACCGGCGGGCCCTGGAGGAGGCGCGCCTGGCCCCGGAAGCCGGGGCGCACCTGGTGCGGGCGCGGGTGCTGGCGGTCCTCGGGCGCGAGGAGGAGGCCTCGGAGGCCTACGCCCGGGCGACGGCGGGAGGGGAGGCGGACCTCCGGGTCCTGGGAGAGGCCTTCGATCTCGAGCGGCGCCTGGCCGCCCGGGAGACGGCGGCGGGAGGACTCCACGGAGGGCGGCTGGCGGATCTCTTCGCGCGGATCCGGCGCCGGGCGGCCCTCCGGCTCGAGGACCACCCGGAGGACGCCCGGACCCTCCTGCTCCTGGCCCGCGTGGAGGAAGCGGCGGGCATCCTGGATCCGGGGGAGGTGAGGAAGCGCTTCGAGGCCGCCCGGCGGGCGGCGCCCGGGGACGCGGAGGTCCTCGCCCGCTTCGCGGCCTTCCTCTCCCGGGCGGGGGAGAGGGACGAGGCGCGGGCGCGGTTCGAGGAGGCCCTCCGGGAACATCCCTCTCCGGGCCTCTCGATCGCCTTCGCGGCCTTCCGGGAGGCGGCGGGCGAGGTGGAGGAGGGAATCGGGGTCCTGGGCCGGGCCCTGGCCGCCCGGCCCGGGGACGCGGGGCTCCGGGCCGCCCTGGTGCGGGCCCTCCTCCGGGCGGGAAGGGCGGAGGAGGCGCTCCGCACGGCGGAGGCCGCGCCGGAGGGAGCGGCCGGCGATCCGATTCTCCGGGAGGCCGCGGGGGACGCGGCGCTCGCGGCCGGGGACCGGGAGGCCGCGGAGGCGGCCTGGCGGGAAGCGCTCCGGAAGCGTCCCGGGGACCTGGCGCTCCTCCGGAAGACGATCCGCCCCTGGGTCCCCGATCTCGCCCGGGGGGACCGGGCCCCGGGGACGGTGCGGGCCGGGCGCCGCCTGGCCGAGCTCCGGGAGCGAAACCCCTGGGACCGGGACGGGCTCCTCTGGGCCGCGGAGGCGGCGCGGGGGAACGGGCGGGAGGGCCTGGCCCTGAACCTCCTGTCGCGGCTCCTCGATCTCCGCCCGGAGGACCTCCCGGCCCGGATCCTCCGGGGAAGGATCCTCCTGGCGCGCGGCCGCACCGACGACGCGCTCCGGGACCTCCTCCGGGTGGTGCGGTCGGGCCGGGCGCCGCCGGACGTGATCCTCTCCTTCGCCCGGGCCGCGCTCCCCGCGGGACGGAACGCGGAGGCGGCGGCCGCCTGCGAGCGGGGGCTCGCCGCCTCTCCCGGATCGGTCCCCCTCCACGCGGCCCTCGGCCGGGCGCTCCTCGCCCTCGGCCGGGAGGGGGAGTTTCTCCGGCGCCTGGACCGGGCCCCGGAAGCGGTCCGGCGGGATCCGGAGGTACGGGTGCTCCGGGCCCGGGCCCTCGCGAGGACGGGCCGGGCGGAGGAGGGCGAGCGGATCCTGCTCGATCTGCTGGGGGAGGATCCGGGGCGCGCCCGCGCCTACGCGGACTTCCTCTTCGCCCTCGGCCGCCGCGAGGAGGCGGAGCGGTTCCTCCGGGAGGCGAACCGGACCCCCCTGGCCCTGGCCCGCTGGCTGGTGGAGAAGGGCGCCCGGGCGAGCGCGAGGACCCTCCTCACGCGCCTCCTCGAAGAGAACGACTCCGCCCCCTGGGCCCCCGCGGCCCGGAAGCTCCTCGCCGAACTGAAACACCGCTGACAGGCACGGCTTTTTCACTTTTCCGCAACGCCGCTGAAACACCGCTGACAGGCACGGCTTTTTCGGCGTCCCGGAGCTTGCGGGCGGACCCGGATCTCCCGGCCTCGAGGTTCTCGGGCCGCGGGCGGGGCGAAGGGGCCTTCCCGGCGACCCGCGGGGCGTCACACCTCGGCGAGCGAGAGGACCTCCAGGTCGCCGAGCTTCTCCCGGCCGAGCAGGGAGGGGACCTCCACCACCACGGCCGCGGAGACCACCACCCCCCCGGCCTGGCGGACGAGGTCGACGCACGCGGCGAGGGTGGTGCCGGTGGCGAGGAGGTCGTCCACGAGGAGCACCCGCCGGCCGCCCTCCAGCGCGTCCCGGTGGACCTCGAGGGCGTTGAACCCGTACTCGAGCCGGAAGGCCGCGCTCACGTGCTCCCGGGGGAGCTTGCCCGGCCAGCGGATGGGGATGAAGCCGAGCCCCAGGCGATAGGCGAGGGCGGCTCCGAACACGAAGCCCCGGGCCTCGATTCCGCAGATCACCTCCACTTTCCCGTCGCCGTACCTGCCGGCCAGGGCGTCGATGATGTCCCGGAAGAGGACCGGATCCTGGAGGATCGGGGTGATGTCGCGGTACCGGACGCCGGGCTTGGGGAAGTCCGGGATCTCCAGCACGTGGGTCCGGATGCGCTCGGCCAGCTCCGCGGAGTCCCCGGCGGGGGGGGGCGGGGGGGAGGAGTCCGGAGGGGGGGTCACATCTCCTCCGGGGCCCGGATGCCGAGGAGCCACAGGCCGCGGGCCAGGACGTCGCGCACGCCGGAGACCAGCCGGAGCCGGGCCGCGGCGGTGGCGGGGTCCCGGCAGAGGACCT
>JAOZQC010000042.1:5115-12458 GCA_029932425.1 Planctomycetota bacterium
CGTCCCGGACCGCGGCCACCAGCCGGAGTCGGGCGGCGCTCACCTCGGGATCGGTGGTGAGGACCTTCCGCGCCGGGTCCTGGTTTCCGAGGTTGTAGTAGCGGCTGAACGTCTCCGAGAGGGTGAGGAGGTACTGGGCCACGATCGCGGGTTCCGCCTCCCGGGCCGCGGCGGCCACCCGGTCCCCGAACCGGGCCAGGAGGCGCGCGATCTCCCATTCCTCGGGGAGCGTGAGCCGGCGGCCGTCGGCGGTACCGGGCGCCCCGCCCGCCCGCCGGAGAATGGAGGAGCACCGGGCGTGGGTGTACTGGACGTAGGGGCCGGTGTGGCCCTCGAAGTTCAGCATCTCCTCCCAGGTGAAGTCCACGTCCTTCACCCGTCGGGCGGCCAGGTCCGCGAAGATCACGGCCCCCACGCCGACGGCCCGGGCCACGTCGTCCTTCTCCGGGAGGTCCGGGTTCTTCTCCTCGATGATCCCCCCGATCCGCGAGACGGCCTCCTCGAGCACCTCGCGGAGCAGGACCGTTCCCCCCTTCCGGGTGCCGGTCTTCCGGCCGCCGAACCGGACCAGCCCGAACCCCACGTGCTCCATGCGGTCCGCGAAGGGGGCCCCCATCCGCCGGAGGACGGAGAAGAGCTGCCGGAAGTGCAGGGCCTGCTCCAGGGCCACCACGTAGAGGCAGCGGGAGAAGCGGTAGGTCTCCCAGCGGTGGAAGGCGGCGGCGAGGTCGCGGGTGGCGTACACGGTGGCCCCGTCCGCCTTGCGGAGGAAGAGGGGCGGCATGCCCTCGTCGGAGAGATCCACCACGAGCGCCCCGTCGGAAACGGTGGCGAGACCGGCGGCGCGGACCTTCTCGATGACCGCCTCCAGGTCGTCGAGGTAGTCGGACTCGCCCCGGATCTCGTCGAAGGAGACCCCCAGGAGATCGTAGACCTGCTGGTGTTCCGCGAGGGAGATGCTCCGGAACCGCTCCCAGAGGGACCGGGCCTCGGGGTCCCCGGCCTCGAGCTTCTGGAACCACCTCCGGCCCTCCTCCTCGTCTCCTTCCCGGTGGAAGCGGACGTAGAGCCGGGTCAGGTCGGCGATGGTGATCCTCTCCGGGTCCAGGTCCCCCCCCCACCGCCGGAAGGCCGCGAGGACCATGCCGTGCGTCGTTCCCCAGTCCCCGAGGTGGTTGATGCCCACCGCCCGGTAGCCGAGATGCGTGAAGATCCTCTTCAGGGAGAAGCCGATGCACGTGCTCCGGAGATGGTGGTAGGCGAGCGGCTTGGAGATGTTCGGAGAGCAGAAGTCGAGGACGATCGTCCGGCCCTCGCCGTCCCGGGAGCCGGCGGCGGGATCGGCGAGGGTCTCCTCGAAGAACCGCTTCCGGTGGAGCCGGAAGTTGAGATAGGGTCCCGCCACCTCCACCGCCGTCACCCGCTCCGTGGGGACGAAGGCTTCTCCGAGCTCCCTCGCGATCTCCCGCGGGTTCCGGCGCATCGACTTCGCCGGCTTGAAGCAGGGGGCGGCGTAGTCGCCCACCGCCGGATCGGGAGGGATTTCGATGAGGGCCGCGGCCTCCTCGAGGGAGAGGGGGGTCTCCCGGGCGAGGAACTCCGCGATGTCCTGGGTGAAGCGGTTCATGAGGCGCTCATTGAACCGCAGCCCGCCGCCGGGGGGTGAAGAATCCGGCCGGGGCCCGTTTCCCATGGGGGGAGCGCGGGGCCGGTGCTATCGTGCTTCGCGATGTTCGAGACCCACGGCATCGTCACCCGGAACGACCCCCTGGGCCCCGGAGCCTTCTGGATGGAGCTTCGCGCGCCGGAGATCGCGGCGGCCGCGCTGCCCGGCCAGTTCACCATGGTGCTCTGCTCGGACGGGCCGGAGCCCCTCACCCGGCGCCCCTTCTCCATCGCGGACGTGGTGGAGGACCGGATCGCCCTCGCCTACGTGGTGGTGGGCCGCGGGACCACGCTCCTCTCCCGGGCGGCGCCCGGGGTGCGGTTGCCGCTCCTGGGACCCCTGGGGCGGCCCTTCGACCACCGGGTGCCGGCGGGGACGCACGTGATGGTGGCCGGCGGGATCGGGAGCGCCCCGTTCCCCCTGCTCGCCCGGGCGATCCGGGAGGCGGACCCGGGCGCCGGGCGGCTCGTGCTGCTCGGAGGAAGGACCCGGGACCACCTGTTCGCCCGGGAGCGGTTCCTCGAGCTCGGATGCGAGGTCCGGGAGGCCACGGAGGACGGCTCCCTGGGCCATCGCGGGTTCGTCACCGACCTCCTGCCGGACGTGCTCGCGGAAGCAGACGTCCGGCTCTACGCCTGCGGCCCCACCCCCATGTTCCGGGCGCTCCGCGGGTGGCTCGAGGCGAGCGACGCGCCCTGCCAGGTGTCCGTGGAGCCGGTCATGGCGTGCGGCTTCGGAGCGTGCTACGGCTGCGTGGTCCCCGTACGGGACGGGGAGGGTTTCCGCTACGTCAAGGCCTGCGAGGAGGGACCCACGTTCGAGATCCGCGATCTCCGCGTGGAGGACCTCCCCTCGCACTGAGGCGTCCCCGCGGCGGGGTTCTTCTCCCCGCTCCCCCCGCGGGGGGGCTATGCTGCCCGTTCCCGCCCGGAACCGGGCGGGAAGCGCGCCGGGCCGGAGCCCGCGGCCGGGAGCCGTCATGGCGGACAAGAAGACCCTGGATCTCATCCTGGAGGAGCTGACCGGGATCGCGGAGCGGACCTCGGAGGAGGACCTCTCCCGCCTGGCGGATCGGATCCTCGACGCGGACCGCACCTACGTGGCGGGCATGGGGCGGAGCGGACTCATGGCGCGGGCCTTCGCCATGCGCCTCATGCATCTCGGCCTTCCCGTGTTCGTAGTGGGCGAGACCACCACTCCCTCGATCGAGGAGGGGGACCTCCTGCTCTGCTGCTCCCGGTACGGCCGGTCGGGATCGCTGCTCCACTACGGGGAGAAGGCGCACGCTGCGGGCGCCGCGGTGGCCGTCATCACCATGGACCCCGAGACGCCCCTCGTGGACATCGCGGACGAGGTCCTGCTCGTCCCCGTGAAGGGGGAGCGGGAGACCCGGCAGCCGCTGGGGACCCTCTTCGAGCAGATCCTCCTCCTCACCCTCGATGCGCTGGCCGCGGTGCTCATGGAGAAGCGCGAGGTGACGGAACGGGAAATGGCGCGGCTCCACACGAACCTCGAGTAGGAGCGCGGGACGCCGCGGGCCGGGCCCGGGACCGCGGCCCGGGGGGACGGACGGCGGCGGCGGGAAAGCGGGGGCGGCGGTCCGGGCCGGGTCCGGGGGCGGATGCCCGAGGGGCGGGATCCGGAGTCGCGGGTGGACGTGCAGGGGGTGACACGCCGGGTGGGCGGGGGGTGTAAGTCCTTGTCAAACCGAACGTTCGTTCGTTCGACAGGGCCTTTTTGCTTGAGCGGTTCCGGGGGTTCCCGTACCATCGGCGCGTAGCCTCACGCCGCCTCTTGCCTATCGTCCGATCCAAGGGAGTGGGTCCATGCCGGAAGCCGTCATCCTGAGCGCCGTCCGTACGCCCATCGGGAAGTTCATGGGTGGTCTCTCCTCCTTCTCCGCCCCCGAGCTCGGGGCCATCGCCGTCCGGGAGGCCCTGGCCCGGGCCGGCGTGCCCCCGGAGGAGGTGACGGAGGTCATCATGGGGTGCGTGCTCCAGGGGGGCCTGGGGCAGAACCCCGCCCGCCAGGCGGCCCTGGCCGCGGGCGTCCCCGACACGGTGCCTCCCTTCACGGTGAACAAGGTCTGCGGCTCGGGCATGAAGTCCGTGATGCTCGCCGCCCAGGGCGTCCGGCTCGGCGACGAGCGGGTGGTGGTGGCGGGGGGCATGGAGTCCATGACGAACGCCCCCTACTTCGTGCCGAAGCTGCGCTCCGGGCTCCGGCTCGGCCACGGGCAGCTCATCGACCTCATGGTGCATGACGGTCTCTGGGACGCCTACCACGACTACCACATGGGGAACACCGGAGAGTTCATCGCCCGGGAGATGGGCATCACCCGGGAGATGCAGGACGAGTTCGCGGTGGAGTCCCACCGCCGGGCCGCGGCCGCCACCGAGAAGGGCGAGTTCGAGCGGGAGATGGTGAAGGTCACGGTGAAGCCCCGCAAGGGCGAGCCCTTCGAGTTCGGCACGGACGAGGGGATCCGCCCCGGCACCACGATGGAGAGTCTGGCGAAGCTCCGCCCCGCCTTCGACAAGGAGGGGACCGTCACCGCCGGCAACGCCAGCCAGATCAGCGACGGCGCGTCGGCCCTGGTGGTGACCTCCGACGAGTACGCGAAGGCCCACGGCCTGACCTCCCGGGCCCGGATCACGGCCTACGCCTCGGCGGGGACCGCGCCGGAGCGGGTCATGTTCGCCCCGATCCACGCCGTCCGGAACCTCCTCGAGAAGATGGGGGTGGGCATCGATCACTTCGAGCTCATCGAGCTGAACGAGCCCTTCGCCGCCGCCTCCATCGGCGTGATGCGGGAGCTCGGGTGCGACCCGGAGAGGACGAACGTCCGGGGCGGGGCGGTGGCTCTCGGCCATCCCATCGGCGCCACGGGCGCGCGGATCCTCACCACCCTCCTCCACGCCATGGAGGACCGGGGGGCGACGAGGGGCATGGCCGGGCTCTGCCTGGGCGGGGGGAACGCGGTGTGCATGGCCGTCGAGAGGGACTGAGACCCCGGTCTGGACCGGGAGGGAACGGGAGAGATCGATGAACAGGATCGGAGTGGTGGGCGCCGGCACGATGGGCAACGGGATCGCGCAGGTCTTCGCGCAGATCGGCAAGGAGGTGGTCCTCGTCGACGTGGCGGAGGACCTCCTCGAGAAGGCCCTCGCCCGCATCGGGAAGAACGCGCGCCGGGTGGCGAAGAAGAAGGAGCTGGACGAGGACGCCTACGCCGCGGAGGTGACGGGGCGCATCCGGACCTCCACCGACCTCGGGGAGCTCGCGGACTGCGATCTCGCGGTGGAGGCGGTGGTGGAGAACTTCGACGTGAAACGGCAGGTCTTCGGGAAGCTCGACGAGGTCCTGCCCGAGGGCCGCATCCTCGCCTCGAACACCTCCTCCATCTCCATCACCCGCCTGGGCGCCCTCACCGGGCGCCCGGACCGGGTCATCGGAATGCACTTCATGAACCCCGTGCCGGTGATGAAGCTCGTGGAGGTGATCCGCGGCCAGCTCACCTCCGAGGAGACCGCCGAGGCCGTGACCGCGGCGGTGCGGGAGCTCGGCAAGACGCCCGTCCTGGCGAACGACTTCCCCGGGTTCGTGGCCAACCGGATCCTCATGCCCATGATCAACGAGGCGGTCTTCTGCCTGATGGAAGGGGTGGCCGCCGCGGAGGCCATCGACGAGGTGATGAAGCTCGGCATGGCCCACCCCATGGGCCCCCTGGCCCTGGCCGATCTCATCGGCCTCGACGTCTGCCTGGCGATCCTCGAGGTGCTCCACCGCGATCTGGGGGACTCGAAGTACCGGCCGTGCCCCCTGCTCCGCCGCATGGTGGACGCGGGACTCCTCGGCCGGAAGACGGGCCGCGGTTTCTACGACTACTGAGGCCCACGGGCACGGGAGGCCGGGGCCGGGCTCCACCCGGCCGGGGCCCATACGGATCGGACGGCACCATGGACTTTGAACTCACCGAAGAGCAGGAGATGATCCGCGACGCCGCCCGCGATTTCGCGGAGAGCGAGCTCCTTCCCCGCGCCTCGGAGGCGGACCGCGGGCACCGGTTCGTCTGGGACCAGTTCCGCATGGCCGGGGAGCTGGGTTTCGCGGGCATGCTCGTCCCGGAGGAGTACGAGGGGAGCGGCCTGGGCTCCGTGGCCCTCTCCCTCGCCCTCACCGAGATCAGCCGGGCCTGCGCCGCCACGGGGGTCACCCTCTCCGTGCACAACTCCCTGGCCTGCGGCGCCATCCTGGAGTTCGGGACGGAGGCCCAGAAGAAGCGCCACCTCCCCGATCTCGCCTCCGGGCGGACGCTGGGCGCCTACGCGCTCTCCGAGACCGAGGCCGGGTCCGACGCCGCCGCCCTCCGCCTGGCGGCGCGGCGCGAGGGGGACGCGTACGTCCTGGACGGGACGAAGCTCTGGGTCAGCTCGGGGAGCCACGCGGGCATCTTCGTGGTGTTCGCCCGTACGGACCCCGCGACGGAGAGGAAGAGCGACGGCATCTCGGCCTTCATCGTCCCGAAGGACACCGCCGGTTTCAGCATCGGCAAGACCGAGGACAAGATGGGCCTCCGGGGGTCCTCCACCACCGAGCTCGTCTTCGAGGGCGCCCGGGTCCCCGCGGAGAACCTGCTGGGGAAGGAGGGGGAGGGCTTCCGGGTGGCCATGGCCATGCTCGACGCGGGGCGGATCGGGATCGGCGCCCAGTCCGTGGGGATCGCCCAGGCCTGTCTCGAGGCCAGCCTCCGGTACTCCGTGGAGCGGGTGCAGTTCGGGAGGAAGATCGCGGAGTTCGAGGCCATCCAGTGGAAGCTGGCGGAGATGGCCACCCGCATCGAGGCCTCCCGGCTCCTGGTGCTGCAGGCCTCCTGGCTGAAGGACCGGGGTACCCTGCCCGCGGAGAAGGCGTCCATGGCGAAGCTCATGGCTTCCCGGACCGCGAACTACTGCGCGAGGGAAGCGGTCCAGATCCACGGCGGGGCCGGCTACACCGTCGACTTCCCGGTGGAGCGGCATCTCCGGGACGCCCGGGCCACGGAGATCTACGAGGGCACCACGGAGATCCAGAAGCTCGTCATCGCCCGGCGGCTTCTCCGGACGGTGGAATGAAGCTCCTCGCGGAACTGCTGGCGGGCCGGGTGCCGGCGCTGGCCCGCGCCATCACCCTCGTGGAGAACGGCGACGAGCGGGCCGCCGCCGTTTTGGACCACATCCACCCGAGGGTGGGAAACGCCTGGCGGATCGGCGTCACGGGTCCTCCCGGGGCGGGCAAGTCCACCCTGGTGGGAGCGCTGACCCGGCGGTACGCCGGCGAGGGGAAGGCGGTGGGCGTCATCGCGGTGGATCCCTCGAGCCCCTTCACGGGGGGCGCCCTCCTCGGCGACCGCATCCGCATGTACGACGCCGCGGCCCAGGAGGGGGTCTTCATCCGTTCCATGGCCAGCCGGGGCGAGCTGGGCGGCCTCTCCCGCACCGCCCAGGAGGTGGCGGACCTCCTGGACGCCGCGGGCAAGGACCCCATCTTCCTGGAGACGGTGGGAGCGGGGCAGGCGGAGGTGGAGGTGGCGAAGGCCGCGGACACCACCCTCGTGGTCCTCTCCCCCGAGTCCGGCGACTCCGTGCAGGCGCTGAAGGCGGGGATGATGGAGATCGCCGACATCTACGTGCTGAAC
>JAOZQC010000457.1 GCA_029932425.1 Planctomycetota bacterium
AGGGCCTTCTTCAGCTTTGCCCGGAACTCCGGCGTCAACAGCTGCCGAGCTTTGAGTAACCTGCGCCTTCCTTCCGGCATTCTCTCCTTGTCTTCCAGCATGTACTCCATGGAGTACCTGGGGGTCTCAAGAGAAGAAAGGACCTTGTCGGGACGGCCGCACAACACGAGCAACTCGACAATCCTCCTGATCGGTTTGGGCCACTTCTTCCGCGCATGCCATCGAACGGTCTGGAGAATGTGGCCGAGCAGGTAGCTTCCGAGGAACGCAATCACCGTGGCCAGGAACTCGATACCCTTCAGCCCGGCGAGGCGGACTCCGGGCGTGAGTTCACGGGCAACCAGCCACAGAAGAACAAAGAATCCGAAACCTGGAATCGCGTAAGCGACAAGATCATACAGATTGAACCTGGCTTCCATGATGTTGCCCCGCCAAGGCAGAAGTCAGCGCTGCGACTGCCCCGGCAAGCTCCTGCTCTCTCCCCGCTTCGAATACTATGGCGCCGACCCGGCGGTGCCCTCCACCGCCGAGGTGAGAACAGAGTTCCCCCAGGTCCGGATGAGGAACGTCTTTCCACGGATTCCTCATGACCAGAAGACCCACTCTCTGCTTTCCGCGAGAGACGCCAAGGGAGAAGGAAGCGTCGGGGAACAAGAGAAACGGCGCGTAACGGTTCACGATCACGCCATTCACATCAACGTCGAACAAGACGATGCCGTCCCGAATCCGAGCGACTTCCGCCAGTCTTTCTCTACCTTTCAGCTCGAGGTCTCGATAACGGTTGTAGCGTTCGCGGACGTCGGCTCGCCGTACGACTCTGTCCACGGGTTCATCCCGCAGAGCGTACACAAGGTCTCGCTGGAAACCAGGGGTGGCGCCTGGGAGTGTGGAGGCGATGGCCAGAGCAGGCTCCCGAGCGAGAACTGCCTGCTCGGGATTCTCGTATTGTGCGGAGTCGATCACCGTTGCCCAGCGGACGAGATCCGCAAGGTGTGAGCCATCATACCCGGTCTCGGTGCGCAGATTGTCTCGGATGACGATTGCGCAGGAGAGCGAAGATGGGTTCCATACCCACTTGGGATTCGAAGAAGTCTCGTAGAGGGTCTTGCTCTCGTCGGTCAAGAAAGCGGTCGAGTGGTGGTCCCACCAGCCTTGGGCCTCGGGGTGGAAGAGGAAGTCCACGATATACGTCACCCGGGGAAGAGAAGAATCGAGCCAGTCGCCACGCACGGAATAGTAGACGGGTTCGAGACACTCCACGCGTTCGTGGACGGTCCGGAAGAAGCTCAGGAGGTATGCAGCCGAGGCTATCCCATCGAAACAACTTCCGTGAAAGAGCAGTGTCGGCTTCTCGATATCGAATCCCGGCATCCTTGCTCCCTGGTCGGTTCTGGGGAAGAGAGTTTACCGCATGATGGGGACGCGAACCAGAGTGCGGCTCCCGGATGCGAAGGGAAGAAAGGAGAAGGGCTTGCCGGGATCCGTGGCTTGCCGTGGACAAGGTGGCCTTGAGAAGAAGTGCCATAAGATGTTCAAGGGCAACAGTTTGGAGAAGGTCCTCCTCGGCGCGGATATGCCAGCAGGGCTTCCCTGGCAGAGCGGGTTCCTTGGTTTCCGAGAGGACGCCGGATTGCCGATCCCTGGGTGGGGTCGTGGAGCCGGCAGCCTCGGGGCATGGTATCGCGTCGATGGGATCGGCCGTCCCTACCAGGTCCAGGTCACCCGGCGGGAGGGGCGCCCCGCCCCGGCCCGGCGCCGGGCGGTGAGTTGCAGGCGCCCGGCCCTCCGCTTCACCTCGAACGTCCAGAGCCCGGCCTCGCGCTCCTGATCCTCCGCCGCCCCCGCCACCATGAAGTGGAGGAAGAGGTGCCGGGTGCGCCGCCTCGCGTTCGTCACCTCCACCCGCCAGGCGCCGGCGTTCGGGTCGCTCTTCTCGTGCGGGGGGTGGTTCTCCCCCCCCGCCAGGAACTCGCGCCCGGGGCCGCCCACCACCCGCACCCGGCGCTCTCCGGGTTCCGGCCGGAGGCACCACACGGTGAGGGCCCCTCCTCCGCGGACGACGGTGAACCGGTCTCCCTCGAGGCGGGGCTTCTCCACGGAGTGCAGGAGCCAGCGGGTCTCGAAGGCCGCCGAGCCCGTCTCCACCTCGTCCAGGACGACGATGACGTCCGGGTAGAGGTGGAGGAAGTGCCGGAGGAAGCGCTTCACCTTTCCCGGCCGGTAGGACCGGGTGGCGTCCCCCACGGCGTAGCAGTGCTCCGCGTCGGCCTCGAAGCGCACGATCCGGCCCACCTCGCGGACCGCCTTCTCCGCGGCGCAGGCCGTGGCCCGGGTGGGAAACGGTACGCGCCGTTGGCCTCCGTCGTTGCCGCCGCCTCCGCCTTCCGCGGACCACACGGCGGAGGGAAAGGTCTCCGTCGGATCGAGGACGGTGATCGTGTTGTGGGCCACGGTGCGCGAGTAGTACCGGGCGCGGTGGGAGCTGTACTCGTTCACCCCGCTGTCGATGGCGAGGCGCCCCCGGTAGAAGACGGTGAAGGCGTTGTTGTCGAGGTGCTGGTGGCCCGCGAAGAACGGCCCGCACTGGAAGGTGGCCACCACCGCGTCCGGATCGTCGAAAGAACTCCGGGAGATCACGTGCCCGATCCCCCGGAAGAGACGGGCCTTCGGGAGATCCGCGAGGGGCCGGGCCCGCACGGACGGATCCCGGAACACCAGGATGGGCCACAGCACCTGGGGGTACCGGAAGGGGATCCCGTCGGCGAGGGTGCGGGCGATCCCGTCCCGGTACTCCCGGGCCGCGAGCTCGAAGGTGGACCGGGTGTCCTGGCCCCACCGGAGGGTGCTGGGGCAGTCCTCGCTCCTCACCATCGTCCCGTCCGGGAGGCGGCCGTAGGCGTTCCAGATCGCGTCGTAGCGGAGCGAAAGGACCGAGGGGAAGAGATCCTCCCCGGTGGCGCTCTTCCAGGCGGCCAGGAGCCGGCCGAGAGGCCGGGCGTACCCCCAGTTGTTGTAGGAGAAACCCTCCGCGTGCCCGCCCGCGCGGTCCCCGGCCCTCCCCCCCGCCATCTCGTTGGCGGCGGGGATCACGTGCTCCCGGAGCCACCCCGAAGCCTCGGCGAGGAGCCGGGCGGCCTCCTCCTCGAAGCCCGGCTCGCCCGCGAGGGTCAGCGCCACGTGGAGCTGGCTCATGTGCTCCAGGAGGAAGTGGTTGTTGTAGTCGCTGTGGCGCCAGAGCTTCTTGATGCGGGCGAGCTGCCGGAGCAGGCCCCGGGCGG
>JAOZQC010000458.1 GCA_029932425.1 Planctomycetota bacterium
GCCGAGGGGGACTTGTCCGAGCGGGCGCGGCGGCGGGCCCGGGAGACCAGGCTCCTGCTCCGGCGGGCCCGGGAGGAACTGGCGGCCTTCGAACGGGAGCCCGACCCGGCGCGCCATCCCGGCCTGGATCTCGACGAGTGCCGCCGCCGGATCGCCCGGATCGACGGGCTCGCGCCGGAGGCCGACCGGCTCACGGCCGCCGCCGCCCGGGCGGAGGCGGGCCGGTGCGAGAGCCGGAGGCGATGGCTCCGGAGCCGGATCCGGGAGATCGAGGAGCTCCTGGCCGGGGAGGGGGAGGCCGGTCCGGGGCCCCGGTCGCCGCCGGAGAAGGCGCGCATCGTGTCCCGGATCGTCCTGGCCCGGCCCGGGCCGCCCGACGGGGCCCTCGGCCGGCGGCGCTGTCGCTGGCTGTTCCACATCCTGTTCCTGGACCTGAACGGCGTGGGGCTGCGCACCTGGGGGCGCGTCCGGGTCTCGAGGGAACCCATGGACGGCTGGGGGCCTTCCCGGCCTCCGGAGCTTACGATGGGACGGTGGTACGGGATCGGCGATCCCGCGCTGCGGGCCCGCCTGGGGGCGGACGCCGCCGTCCTCTCGGACATCGACCCGAGGGAATGGCCGCGGGCCGTGGCGATGCTCATGGGGCCGGAGCATCTCATCGTGGCGGAGGACGAGGGCGGGTTCGCCGGACGGTACGAGGCCCGGTTCGCGGGAGTGGATCGAAACGGCCACGAGGTGGAGTGCCGCGTCCACTGGGAGGGCCGGCTCGTTCCGCCCTGGGGACGGGAGGTCACGGCGCGGTACGAGGGGGGACTCACTCCCGAGTGGCGCAAGCGGTGGCGGAGCCTGGTCGAGGAGATGGCGCGGCAGCGGGGGCTGAAGGTGGCGGGGGATCCGCGGTTCGAGGCCACGCCGCTGGTGGTGGAGATCCGGAAGACGGAGCGGGGCGTGGAGGTGGACGCACGGCCGGTCCGGATGACGCTCACCGGGGAGGCTTCGGGCCGGGGCCGGCGCGGGTTCTTCGCGGTGACGACCACGCTGACCTTCCACTTCTCCGGGGCCGTCCTGGCGGGCGACGGGACGATGCGCTGGCACGTCCGGATGCACGGAGAGATGCGGTGGCTGGCGCCGGGAGAGAGGGACCCCCCGCCCCTGGACATGGGCGCCTCCGACTGGACGGCGCGCCCGCTCGATCCGGAACGGACCCGCTACGGGGTGTGGGTGGTGGGGGGATCCGGGGATCCCCTCTATCGCCTCCGGCGCACGAAGTAGGCCCGGTTCCCGGCGGATTCCGCCGCCCGCGGGAGGCGGCCCGCGCGCCTTGCCCCGCGTTCCCGGGGAAAAGAGGGTCATCCGGTACCTGCGTACTTCCGTTCATCCGACCAGGACCTCTCGTGACCGATGGAGGGCCGGGATCTCGAGTGTGGAGAACTCCTGATCCCGGTATCCGTAGGCCTGCCCCTTCAGGACTTCGATCTTCGGGTTCGTTCCCTCGAGGGGACCCGTGCTCATCGGGGCGTCGTACCGTGCCGGGATGCCCGAGCGGTGGGCGGCGAGAGTCTTTGCGAACCCCTGCGGCAGACGGATCCCCCATGCTTCCGCCCTCCGGATCCAGCCCGCGAGGTACTCCTCGGCTTCCCCCTTGTCCTGCAGGGACCAGAGCTCGCGCAGATCCTCCTTCAAGGAGTAGGCCGTGGCCGGGGGCTGGTTCCAGCGCAACGCCTCCTCCAACCGCTCGCGTTCCCCGCGCTCCTCGTCGAGCTCCTCCGGACGCTTCAGAAGAAGCCGGCGGGTACCCTTCAGGACCTTCTTCTCCTGAAGTTTCTCGAAACACCTTCCGTAGAGACCGGCGTGTCCGCACCTCCAAGCTCGACCCTCACGTACGCGATTCCCGGATGATCCTGAAAAGGACCGTGAAGCGCCGCGGCCGGAAGGGTCGGCCCACCGCGAAAAGGACCGCGAGGCGTCGCGGTCAGAAGGGATAGCCCACCGCGAAGAAGATCGCGAAGCGGTCCTCGAAGCTGCGGGGGGCGGGGTTCAACCCCACGTCGATCCGGAGGGGGCCGATGGGGGTGAGGTAGCGGAGCCCCACTCCCAGCGCGAAGCGGTAGTGGTCGAGGGAGGCGTCCTCGAAGTCCCGGATGACGTTCCCGCCGTCGGCGAAGAGGGCCCCCTGCAGGTGACCGCGGATGGGGAAGCGGAGCTCGAGGTTCAGGACGCTGGTGAACTCGCCGCCGGCGGCGGAATCCGACCGGCCCCGGTGCGGCCGGATGCGGGGGCCGAGATCGTCCTCGGAGAAGGAGCGGACGGTCTGGTTGCCCCCGAGGTAGAAGCGCTCCTGGATGGGGATCTCCTCCACCCCGGCCAGGGGCCGGACGGCGCCGGCCCGGGCCCGCATCACCAGCACCGTCCGCTCCCCCAGGGGGAAGATCTGCACCGCGCCGAGACGGAGCCTGAGGAAGCTCAGATCCCGGGAGCCCTTCTCGGATCCCGCGGTGTCCGTGAAACCGCCCGCCAGCTCCAGGGATCCGGAGAGGAGGGATCCGCGCCGCGGGTGGAAGATGTCCGGAGCCCGCGCCTCGCGCACCAGCCCGAGGATGACCGAGGTGAGGCGGGTCGTGTTCTCGAACTCCTCCGGCACGTCCCCCGTGACCTTGTCCACGGACGTGGAGTTCAGGGAGAGGTCGAGGGAGCCCAGGAGCTTGTGGCCCACCGTCTTGGCCAGCGTGGCCTCGACGCCCGTGCGATGGTAGCGGAAGGTGGGGCGCTCCTCCTGCTCGTAGGACGCCTGGAGGCGCCCCTTCAGGCGGCGGGCGCCGAAGAGCCAGGGGTCCTCCACCCCGGCCGCGGCGCGGAAGCCCCGGAAGGACGCGCCGAGGGAAGCGTCGAGGGAGCGCCCGTGCCCGTCGAAGTCGGCGAAGGTCGTCTTCACCGAGGCCCGGAGGAGCTCCCACGAGCTGAAACCCACGGAGGTGTCCAGCCGGATGCGGTCGGCCTCCTCCACCACGATCTCCACGGGAACCCGGCGGCGGCCGCCGACCAGGGGGAAGTCCTCGGGATCACCCCGGGCGAGGTCCACGGTGACCTGGCGGAAGAGGCGCGTGGCGAGGAGGCTGCGCTGGGACTCGAAGAGCCTGTCGGCGTCGAAGCGGCTTCCCGGGGTGAACTCCACCTCGCGCCGGATGATCTCGGGGAGCGCGTGGACGGTCCCGCGCACGCGGACGGAACCGAAGCTGCACTCGGGTCCCTCGTCCACGTCGAGCGTGACCTCCGCCAG
>JAOZQC010000459.1 GCA_029932425.1 Planctomycetota bacterium
GTCGTACTCGCGGAGGTCCCGGCCGTCGATGAGGATCCGGCCGCGGTTCACGTCGTAGAGCCGGGAGAGGAGGGAGGTGATCGAGGTCTTCCCCGCCCCCGTGGCTCCCACCAGGGCCACGGACTCGCCGGGCGCCACGTGGAAGGAGAGGTCCTTCAGCACCCAGCGCTCGTCCTCGTAGGCGAACCACACGTTCTCGAAGCGGATGTCGCCGCGAAGGGGCCCGTCGCCGAGGCGGTGGGGAGCGGGCGGGTTGGGCACGAGCTCCTCGGTGTCCAGCACCTTGAAGATCCGCTCCGAGCCCGCCATGGCCGCCTGCATCACGTTGTACTGCTCGGTGAGGTCGCGGATCGGCTCGCTCACCAGGTTGATGAAGAACCAGAACTCGATGAACTGCCCGGGGGTCAGCGTCCCCCCCACGATGTACTCCGCGCCCACCCAGATGAGGAGCCCCTGGGCGATGGCGAAGACGAACTCCACCTGGGGAAAGAAGGAGGCGAACTCGAAGACGGTGCGGACGTGGGCCCCGAAGAGATCCTCGCTCCGCTCGAAGAAGCCCCGCTTCGCCTTCTCCTCCTGTCCGAACGCCTGGGTCACCCGGACCCCGGTGATCGCCTCCTGGAGGTAGGCGTTCGTGCGGGCGATCTCCCGGCGCACGTCCCGGTAGGCCTGCCGGGCCCGGCGCCGGAAGCGGAAGGAGCAGAGGAAGAGGAGGGGGAAGGTCACGAAGAGCCAGAGGGCGAGGCCGGCGTTCAGGTAGAGGAGGATGCCCACGATGGCCAGCACCTTCACCAGGTCCGCGAGGATCGCCACGAAGCCCGTGGACAGCACCTGGTAGAGGGCCTCCACGTCGGAGATCACCCGGGTGACCAGGGTTCCCACGGGATGGCGGTCGAAGTAGCGGAGGGAGAGCCTCTGGATCCGGGCGAAGATCTCCCGGCGGAGGTCCACCATCACCCGCTGGCCCAGGTACTCCACGACCCACATGTGGGTCCCCCGGAGGAGAAGGACCAGCACCACCACCCCGAGGAACTCGAGGGCGAGCCGGAGGAGATCGCCGAGCGCCGCCTCCCGGCTCGAGGGGTCCGCCAGGGCCCGGGCGATGGGCCCGTCCACGGCGCGGCGGATGATGTCCGGGCGCACCAGGTCCAGGGCCACGAAGGAGAGGAGCGCGAAGGCGGAGAACACCACGAGCCCCACGTAGGGGCGGAGGTACCGGACGAGCCGGCGGACGAGCCGGGCGTCGTAGACCTTCCCGAGGACGTCGCTCTCGGTGTCGTCTCTCACCCGAGCTCCTCCTCGAGACGTTGCAGCCTCTCCATCTCCGCGTACCGGCCGCCGAGGGCGAGCAGCTCCTCGTGGGTCCCGGCCTCCACGATCCGCCCCTCCTCGAGCACCACGATGCGGTCCGCGTGCCGGACGGTGGAGACGCGGTGGCCGATGAGGATCGTGGTCCGCGAGGTCATCACCTCCCGGATCCCGCGGAGGATCCGCTCCTCCGTGGCGGTGTCCACGGAGGAGAAGGCGTCGTCGAGCACGAGGATGGGCGGGTCCCGGAGGATGGCGCGGGCCAGGGCCGCGCGCTGCTTCTGGCCCCCGGAGAGGTTCACCCCCCGCTCTCCGAGC
This sequence comes from Planctomycetota bacterium, assembly GCA_029932425.1. Classification (GTDB taxonomy): domain Bacteria; phylum Planctomycetota; class JAJSAM01; order JAJSAM01; family JAJSAM01; genus JAOZQC01. The sequence continues at coordinate 1,627 of JAOZQC010000459.1, forward strand.
AGGGTGTCGTAGCCCCGCGGCAGCTCCCGGACCTCGTCCGCGAGCCCGCTCCGGGCCGCCGCCTCCCGGACGGCCTCGTCGTCCGTCGCCTCCACCCCGTAGGCGATGTTCGCCCGGATCGTGTCCGAGAAGAGGAACGTCTCCTGGGGTACGTAGCCGATCGCCCCGCGCAGAACCGCCAGGCGGTAGCGGTTCACGTCCACGCCGTCCACGAAGACCTTGCCCTCCGGGACCGGGTACAGCCGGAGGAGGGCCTGGACGAGGGTGCTCTTCCCGGAGCCCGTGGGCCCCACCACCGCCAGGGAGGATCCCGCGGGAACGCGGAGGTCGATGCCCGTGAGGACCCGCCGATCCCCGTAGGAGAAGTCGAGCCCCCGGAACTCGATCTCCCCCCGGACGGCGGCCGGCTCCACGGGGTCCCCGGGGTCCGTGATCTCGGGCTCGGTGTTCAGGATCTCGTCGATGCGCACCATGGCCGCCGCCCCGCGCTGGAAGAGGGCGATCACCCAGCCGATGGCGATCATGGGCCAGATGAGCAGGCGCTGGTAGGCGAAGAAGGTGAGCAGCTCTCCTACGGTGAGGTCGCCGCCGGTGATGTACCGGCCGCCCGCGTAGAGGACGATGAGCGAGGCCAGGCCCTCCAGCGCCTGGAAGCTCGGGCGCAGCACCGCCCGGATCCGGGCCAGGCCCATGGAGGCCCGGAGGTACTTCCGGGCCTCCTCCGTGAACTCCCGGATCTCGTTCTCCTCCCGGGCGAACACCTTCACCACCCGGGCCCCCGCGAAGGACTCCTGGGCCCGGGTGGAGAGATCGGCCTGGGCCTCCTGTACGCGCCGGGAGTGGATGTGGATCCTCGGCGCGAGCACCCGGGTGAGAAACACGATGCCGATCATGGGCAGGAGCGAGAGGAGGGTGAGGCCCGGGCTCATGGTGAGCATGATGGCGAGCGCCAGGGGGACGAAGACGATGGTGTTCCCGAGGTACATGACCCCGGGCCCGATGGCCTGCCGGACCTGCTCCACGTCCGAGGAGGCGCGGCTCATGAGATCCCCGGTGGAGCGGTGGTCGAAAAAGGAGGGGGAGAGCCGCACCAGGTGCCGGAAGAGGTGGTTCCGGAGGTCGCGCTCGAGCCCCCGGGAAGTGGTGATGAGGAGCCACCGCATCCCGAAGTGGAAGAACCCCCACACGAACATCACGCCCACGAGGGCCAGGGCGTAGACGTGGACCCGGCCGAGGTCGATCGTCCCGCCCCGGACCTCGTCCAGCGCCCGGCCCAGGAGCTTCGGAGGGACGAGGGAAAGGACCCGGGCGACCACCAGGCAGGCGAACCCGGCGAGGATCCGCCGCCGATAGCGCGGCAGGAACCGGAGGACGGTGCGGAATCGCCTCACTCCGCGTCACCTCCCCCGGCGGAGCGCCGGGCCGGGCGCTCCGGGCCGGGTGCCCCGGCCCGCCGGTCCCCGCCGTCCGCCCGCCCCTTCCGGGCGAGCCGGGCCTCCCGCCGCGAGGGGGCGCAGGCCGCGGGGTCGAGGCCGCAGCGGTGGCACTCCCCCTCGAGGCAGTTCGGGGTGGCCTCGGGAATCGCCGCCTTCGCCCGTTCCGAGGCCAGGAAGGCGCGGGAGACGGGGGCGGCCAGGTG
>JAOZQC010000460.1:0-1590 GCA_029932425.1 Planctomycetota bacterium
ACTGGAGGAGCCCCGCTGGACCGGCGTGGAGCGCGCCGCCGCGGGGCTGGTGCGGGCGCTCGGGGAGAGCCCCGGGGAGGACCCGATCCTGCTCTACTCCCGGGGCCCGGTGGCCTGGCCGTTCCCCCTGTCGCCGCGGCTCGTCCCCCGCCCGCTGGGCGGTCCCCGCCGCCTTCCCCTCTGGCGCGAGACCGCGCTGCCCGGGGCCCTCCGGAGGGACGGCGCGGCGGTCCTCCACTCGCCGGTGGCCGCGATTCCCCTCCTCACCCGCGTGCCCCGGATCGCCACCGTGCACGAGATGCCCTGGCTCCGGCACCCGGGAATCGAGGGACGGGGCCGGGAGCTCGTCTACCGGATCCGCATCCGTCTCGCGGCCCGGTTCGCGGACCGGATCTTCGTCCCGAGCTCCGCGGTGGCCGAGGACCTGGAGGCTCTCTGCCCGGGGGCGGCGTGCCGCACCACGGTGCTGCCCTTCGGGGTGGAGGGGATCTTCCGCCCGTTGCGGGGCGGGGGATGGCAGGGGGAGGCGAGGCGCCGGCTCCGCCTCCCCGAGGATCCCCTGGTCCTCTTCGTGGGCCGGCCGCGCCCCAAGAAGAACCTCCCCGTGCTCCTGGAGGCCGTCGAGCGGCTGCGCCGGACCCTGCGTCCCCCCCCGTCGCTGGTCCTCGCCGGGGTGGGCCGGCGGGAGATCCCCCCCCGGCCCGGGGTGCGCCCCCTGGGCTACGTCCCGGACCCGGACCTGGTCCGGCTCTACAACCTGGCCCGCGTCCTCGCCTACCCCTCCCTCTCGGAGGGCTTCGGGTTTCCCCCCCTCGAGGCCATGGCGTGCGGCACCCCGGTGGTGGCGGCCCGGGCGGGGGCGGTTCCGGAGGTGGTGCGGGACGCGGCCCTCCTCGTGGATCCGCGCTCCCCGGCGGAGCTGGCCGCCGCGCTCGGCCGCGCGATCCTCGACCCCGAGCTCCGGCGCGGCCTCCGGGCGCGGGGACGGGCCCGGGCCCTCGCCCACGAGTGGCCGCACGCGGCGGCCCGGGCCCTGGAGGCGATCCGATCGGAGGTGGCTTGAGGATCGGCCTGAACGGGACCGCCTACGACGCGCTCTCCAGCGGCGCCCGGGAGCGCTTCCTCCGCCTCCACGGCGAGACGGCGCGGCTCCGGTCCCGGGACGAGTTCCTCCTCTACTCGCCCCGGGACGCGGACCTGGCCCCCCTCTTCCCGGGACCCCTGGCGGGCGGGGGCCCGACCCCCTTCTCCGCCGCCCGGCCGCTCCACCGTTTCCTCCTGAGCGCCCGGTGGTTCTCCCGGAGGCTCGCCCGGGACCGGGTGGATCTCTTCATCACGGACCACTTCCCCGTCCTCCGGGGGGGGGCGGTGAGGACCCTGCTCACGATCCACGATCTCCGCTACCTGCTCCTCCCCGGCGCCGGCTCTCCGTGGCGGCGGGCCTGGTTCCGGCGGCGCTTCGCCCGCACCGCGGCACGGCCATACTCGTGTTCGGCATCCTGGGCATCACCGTATTTCCGCTGTTCGCCTTTTTCGCCTGGATTATGGGGAATCACGACCTGCGCGATATGGACGCCGGGCTGATGGACC
>JAOZQC010000460.1:1600-3260 GCA_029932425.1 Planctomycetota bacterium
CGCCGTGAAGCTGCAGGCAGTCGCGGGCGGCAACGGCGGCGGTGGTGACGGTCTCCGCCGCGGTCCGGGAGGAGGTCCTCGAGCACCTGCGTCTGCCCCCGGCGCGCGTGCACGTGGTGAGGAACGGGGTGGGCCCGGAGTTCGCCCCCGCGGACCCCGGGACGGTCCGGGAGCTGCGGGAGAGGCTCGGCCTCCCTTCCTCGTACCTGCTCGCGGTGGGGGTGATCGAGGCCCGCAAGAACCTCGAGGTCCTCCTCCCCCTGCGGGCGGGCGGCGAGGTCCCCCCCCTGGTGCTCGCGGGCCGGGGAGGACCCGGGGAGAGGGCGCTCCGGCGGCGGGCGTCCCGGCTGGGGATGGCGGATCGCGTCCGCCCGGTGGGCTACGTGGGGGAGGCGGATCTCCCCGCCCTCTACACCGGGGCCCGGGCGCTCCTCATGCCCTCGCGCTACGAGGGATTCGGACTCCCCGTCCTGCAGGCGCTGGCCTGCGGGATCCCCGTGATCTGCTCCCGCGCCCGGGCGCTCGCGGAGGTGGCGGGGGCGGCGGCGCTCTACTGTCCCCCGGACGACCCGGGGGCCTGGGAGGCCGCGGTCCGGAGGGTCCTGGGAAACGCGCGCCTTGGGGCGCGCCTGGCGGAGGCGGGGCGGGCCCGGGCGGCGGAGATGACCTGGGCCGGCGCGGCCCGGAAGCTCGCCCGGCTCCTCGATGGATTCGCGTCGGGGGAGCCCGCGTCGTATCGTAGCGGGGCGTGACGGGGAGAGCGGACCGGCGGGAGCGACGATGAGCGTGCGAAAGAGGACTCTGGCCGACTGGATCTGGACGTTCGTCGGAATCGCGGGGGTCGTGCTCATCGGGATCGCGGCCTACCTCTTCCTCACCGAGCGGCGCACTCCGAAGGTGCCCACCCCGGAGGAGCGGCTGGAGCTCGCCGACCGGCACTGGAAGAAGGGGAAGGAGGCGCTCTCCGGGGGCGACGCGGAGGCCGCCGTCCGGGAGATCCGCACCGCCCTCCGGCTGGTGGGGGGCCGCCAGCCGGAGTACCAGAACGACCTCGGGGAGGCGCTCCTGGCCGCGGGCCGGGGGGAAGAGGCGGAGAAGGCCTGGAAGCTCTCGATCCTCCTCTGGCCGTTCTTCCACAGGCCCTACCTGAACCTCGCCCGGCGCTTCGAGGAGAACCGGCGGGAGGCGGCGGCCTGGCAGTGCTACCGGGCCGCGCTGGCCCTCCACCCGGAGCCGGTGCCCGCCGATCTTCCCGCCCGGGTGGCGCGGATGGACGCCGAGGTGCGGGAGAAGAGGGAGAAGGAGGTGAGGTCGCTCCGGAAGGACCTGCGCGCCAACCCCGCTTCCCTCCGCGCCTTCGTCCCCCTGCTCCGGGACCGGCTCCTCCGGGGCCGGACCGCGGAGGAGGCCGGTCCCGGGGAGGGGATCCGCGGGGCCGTCCTCGGGCTGGGGGAGGACCTGGGGGACCTGGAAGCGCTCCTGGCCCGGCAGGAGTCGGCGGTGAAGGATCGGCCGGGCTCCGTGGTGGATCGGGCGGGGCTCGGGCTGCTCCTTCTCCTCGCCGGGGACTTCGAGCGGGCCCGCGGGACCTTCGACCGCGCCCTCGAGCTCTCCGGCATCGACCCCGCGGCCCGGTTCGGGGCCGCGCTGGCGGACCTCC
>JAOZQC010000043.1:0-7265 GCA_029932425.1 Planctomycetota bacterium
TCACTCCCACCTCCGACTGCGACCGCGCGGAGGAACGGGGCGGCGAAGTCGAGGGGGAGCTTCCGCCTCCTGGGCCGAGGGGCGGTGGGCGGAGGTTACAAATTACTCCCGCCTCCGTAGGTAACCTTCATTAGCATGGTGGGGCTATGCCGCTCTCGCCCATACCCGAGATCCTGGAGGAGCTCCGCCGGGGGCGGATGATCATCCTGGTGGACGACCCGAAGCGGGAGAACGAGGGCGACCTCACCTGCGCCGCGGAGAAGGTGACCCCCGAGATCATCAACTTCATGGCCACCCACGGCCGGGGCTGGGTCTGCCTCACCATGACCGAGGAGAAGGCGGACCGCCTGAACCTCCCCCTCCTCGTGCCCCCCAGCGAGAACCTCTCGAACTTCGGGACGGCGTTCGCCATGACCTTCGAGGCGAAGCGCGGGATCACCACCGGGATCTCCGCCGCGGAGCGGGCCACCTCCATCCTCACCGCGGTGCGGGACGACTGCCGGCCCCAGGATCTCGTCCGGCCCGGCCACATCCAGCCCATCCGCGCGCGCGACGGGGGGGTGCTGGTGCGGACGGGCCAGACCGAGGGCTCGGTGGACCTCTGCCGCCTGGCCGGGCTCACCCCCATGGGCGTGATCTGCGAGATCATGCGGCCCGACGGGAAGATGGCGCGCATGCCGGAGCTCGAGGCCTTCGCGGAGGAGCACGGGCTGAAGATCTGCTCCATCGCGGACCTCATCGAGTACCGGCGGGCGCACGAGAAGCTCGTGGAGCGGATCGTGTCCGTCACCCTCCCCACGAAGTACGGGGAGTTCCTGGCCCACGCCTACCAGACCACCATCGGCCGCCAGGAGCACGTGGCCCTGACGAAGGGGATCCCGGAGCCGGTCCGGGGCGAGAAGCACGTGATCGAGGAGCCCATCCTGGTCCGGGTCCACAGCGAGTGCCTCACCGGGGACCTCTTCGGGTCCCTCCGCTGCGACTGCGGGGCCCAGCTCCACCGGGCGCTCGAGATGATCCGCGAGGAGGGGCGGGGCGTCCTCCTCTACATGCGGCAGGAGGGCCGCGGCATCGGGCTCGGCAACAAGCTCCGGGCCTACCACCTCCAGGAGCGGCACGGCCTGGACACCGTGGAGGCCAACGAGCGCCTGGGCTTCCGGCCCGACCAGCGCGACTACGGGATCGGCGCCCAGATCCTCTTCGATCTCGGGGTGCGGAAGATGCGGCTGCTCACGAACAACCCCACGAAGCGGGCCGGCATCCGCGGGTTCGGTCTCGAGATCGTGGAGCGCGTTCCCATCGAGATCCCGCCCACAAAGGAGAACCTGGAGTACCTCCGGGTGAAGCGGGACAAGATGGGCCACGAGCTCCACCTCGACGGAACGGATGCCTGACCCGGGAAGTTCCGGGGCTCTCCCGCGTCCAAACCCGAGGATGGCGGACTCCCGCCCGAACGGAGAGTCCCTCCCGGCCTTCTTCCGCGGAGCGGGGGGAGCCTCCCCCCGGGATCCGCGGCCGGACGGGGGACGTTCCTCGAAGGACCGCGTCGAGAGCCCGGGGAGGTCATCGCTGAACGAGGCCGAACTGATCGACGCGGCCCGCCACGGCGACGAGGAGGCGTTCCGCGTTCTCGTGGGGCGCTACCGGGACCGGATCTACCGGCTCGCCTACGGGCTTCTCCGGGACGCCGGGGAGGCGGAGGACGTCGCCCAGGAAGTGTTCGTGAAGGCCTGGACCCGGCTCTCGTCCTTCCGCGGGGCTTCCGCCTTCTACACGTGGCTCTACCGCGTGGCGGTGAACGCCGCCACCGACCATCGGAAGAAGTGGCGCCGGCGGCGGGGGCTCCCCCTGGGGGAGGGCCCCGGAGGGGCGGAGGCCATCCCCGACGAGGGCCCCCGGCCGGACCGGCTGGCGCACGGACGGGAGCTCGGGGCGCGCCTCGAGGAGGCGATCGCCGGGTTGCCCGAGAAGTACCGGACGATCCTGGTGCTGCGGGAGTACGAGGGGCTCTCCTACGGAGAGCTGGCCCGGATCCTGGGGCTCCGGAAGGGCACGGTGGAATCGCGGCTCTTCCGGGCCCGGGAGCGGCTGAAGGCCGCACTCGCGCCGTACCTCTGAACGCCGAAGGAGGAGGCCGGATGAACTGCAGGGAAGCCGGCCGGCGGCTTTCCGCCCTGGCGGACGGGGAGCTTCCGGCGGAGAGGATCCCGGCCCTCGAGGCGCACCTCGCGGGCTGCCCGCGCTGCGCCCGGACCGCCCGTCTCCTCGAGGAGGTGCGGACCTTCTTCCGGAACCTGCCGCGGCCCGCGGCCCCCCCGGACCTGGCGGACCGGGTGGCCGCGCGGATCCGCGGACCGGGCGCCCGCCTGCTCTCCCTGGTCCCCCTCCTGCGGACGGCCGCGGTGGCGGCCGTGGTGCTCCTCGGGCTCTCCACCGGCCTCCTGCTCCTCCGGCCGGGGCCGCGCCCCGCCCCCACCGCGAGCCTCACCGCGGACGGGGCGCTCGAGCTCATCATGGACGGTATCGCCCGGGATACCCTCACCGCGGAGGTCGGACGATGAGAGGATGGATCAGCGCCGCACTCGTGGTGACCTTCCTGTCCGGGGGCAGCGCGGGCTTCGTGGCCGGCCGCGCCACCGCGCCCCCGCCGCGCCGCCTGACCTGGATGGACGGCTGCCTGGAGCAGCTCCGGAGGGAGGGGGTCACGAAGCAGGCCGACCTCGACGAGGCCCGGGCGATCTACGAGGAGTACGAGGGCAAGCTCTCCAAGCTGAAGACCCGCATCTCCGAGCTCTACCGGGATCAGCTCGACTACCTGGCCGCGGAGACCCGCCGGAAGATCCAGGAGATCCGGTCCCGCTACGGCATCCCCGAGGACGCCCCGCGATGACCTCCGCTCTTGGCGGAGCGCCCCTCCCGCAATACACTTCCCGGTTTCCTGCTTCCCGGGAATGAGGTAACGACATGGCGAAGGCGATCGGCCTGGACATCGGCTCGCGCACCGTGACCCTCGTGGAGATCGAGGGCTCGCCGAGGAAGTACCGGGTCCGCCGGTACGTCTCCCGCGAGATGCCCGGCGAGGGGGGCGCCGCGGAGGGAGAGGTCGTGGCCGAGACCGTGAACGCGGTCCTCCGGGAGGCGAAGGCCCAGCAGGACACGATGGTGGCCACCATCGACCCCATGTCCGTGGTGATCCGGGAGATCTCGGTCCCCTTCCTCCAGGAGGACCAGATCCGCCGGGTGCTCAAGTTCGAGGCCGAGGCCCACTTGCACAACTACGCCATCGAGGACGTGGTGGTGGACTACGTGAAGGTGGGGGAGCTGGGGCAGGAGTCGAGGGTCCTCATCTTCGCCGCCCCCAAGGACCGGCTCCGGGAGCGCCTGGCCTCCGTGAGGAAGGCGGGGGTGGATCCCATGCACCTCGACTTCGAGGTGGCCGCCCTCTACAACGCCGCCCTCGCCGCGGGCGCCTTCGAGAGCCATCCCCACGCCATCCTCCTGGACGTGGGGGCGAACACCACGAAGATCCTCTTCGTGAGGGACGGGACCCTGAGGGCCTGCCGCGTCCTGAGGACGGGCACGGAGTCCATCACCCGCATGCTCTCCCGGGACCTGGCCACGGACCGGGACACCGCCCGGGACCGGGCCCGCCTGGGCGACGCCGCCCCCCGCGAGGACGATCTCCTCCAGCCGCTCGAGCTGGAGGAGGAGCGGCCGGAGACGGAGCAGAGCGCCGAGTCCCTGGAGAACGCCATCGTCGTCCAGCGGCAGGACGACTTCCTGGCCCGAGTGCACCGGGAGGCCACGAGATCCCTGGCCGTGGCGTCCGCGGCGGGTTCCGTGGACGCCGTCTACCTCACGGGCGGCGGCAGCCTGGCCCCGGGCATGGCGGAGCGGATCGAGGAGCGGTTCGGGATCCCCGTCCTCCGGCTCGACTTCCTGGGGGACGGCGAGCACGGGATCCCCGCCGCCGACCGGGAGCGGGTGAACGCGGGGATGGGCGTGGCCCTGGGGTGCGCCCTGAAGCTCCTCGGGCCCACCGGGATCGACCTCGAGTTCCGGCGGGACGACCTCCGCTACACGCGGAAGTTCGACCTCATCAAGGTCCCCCTGGCCTCCACCGTCTCCCTGATCTTCATCCTCCTCTTCCTCACCTGGCTCAGCTACAAGAACCGCCTCACCTCCCTCACCATCGAGCACCGCAACGCCCTCGTCTACCTGAACCAGAACTACATCCAGGGGGCCAAGGAGGACTACAAGCGGACGCTGGGCGAGTCGCTCGCCGCCCGGCAGGGCATCCTCCGGGAGGCCTCCGATCCCTTCGAACGGCTGCCCCTCTGGAACAGCCAGATCCGGAAGATGCACCGGTACATCACGAACGACCTGGGCTACAACGTCCAGGACATCCCCGCCATCCGCTCCGCCCTCGGGGTGTGGCGCGACGTGTGGGAGAAGCTCTCCGCGATCCGGGCGCAGCTCGGCTACATGTACATCGACTCCGTCTCCATCAACCAGTCCCGGATGAGCATCGACGGACTGCTCGGGGAGCGGACGAACATCGACACCATCGTCCGGGAGATCCGGAAGCTCGACTACGTGGAGAGGGTGGACCGGCGCACCTCCGGCAAGGACGAGAAGACCGGGAGGTACAAGCTCGGCCTCACCGTGATCCTGAAGCCCACCGTGGTGCGGAAGAGGGGGCGCTGATGGCGAGGAAGGGAAAGAAGGAGAAGCCGCCGGAGAGGACGGAAGGGACGGCGGAGGGCGCGGGGAAGGAGGTGGACGCCGTCAAGGGGTTCATCTTCGTGATGATCGTCCTCATCCTGGCCCTCGGGGTGCTCCTCATCATCACCATGAGCCAGGTGGACAAGGTGGATACCGCCATCGCCCGGACGCGCTCCACGGCCCGCACCCTCGCCCGCACCGCCCGCGAGATCCAGGGCTACTTGAAGCTCATCAGCGAGTCCGGGGACAAGCTCCTCATCGACAACCCCGAGCGCTTCTTCAAGAGCATCTACGCCCAGCCGGACGTGGGCATCTCGGACGACCAGGTGGACCTCACGGAGAACCGGCCCCGCGTGAACCACCGCCAGAACTACACGGAGATCTCCTGGGACCTCTCCTTCGACCGGGTCTCCCTGAAGCAGGTCACCCAGTTCCTGTGGGGGGTGGAGAACAAGTCGCCCAAGGCCCGTACCCTCCAGGTCTCCGTCCGCCGCGAGAAGAAGCAGGGGCCGGAGACGTGGAAGGCGGACGCCAGCATCGGTTTCCGCATCGCGGGCAAGGTGGCCCGGTAGCCCGCGTCCTCTCCTCCGGGCGCCCGGTTCCCGCCGGATCCCGCCGCCCCCGGCGGTGCCCTTCCCCGTCCTCGACCGCGGCGGGACGTGAATGCACCCCGCGGGGTACGAACCTCCGCGAAACGGATCGGGACGCCCGAGCAGCGCGGGATCCCCCGTCGCCCCGGGCCCGTTCCGGCGATCCCCCGCCGGAGAGAGCCCGGACCGGACCGCGGGCCCCACGTTCGTGGCGAAAGCCCCTTTTCAGGAGAGCAGCGGGGAGCCGTCGCCCGCCGCCGGACGAGAGAGGCGCGGCCCCGCGCCGCCCGCCGCCGAACGCGCGGTCCTCCGCGGATCCCCTCGCCCGGGGCCCGTTCCGGCGATCTCCCGCCGGGGAGCGTCCGGGCCGGACCGCGGGCCCCTCACCCGGAGGGAAAGCCCGTCCCCGGGGAGCGGCCGGGCGCCGTGGCCCCCGCGCCGGAGGAGGAACCCGGGGGACCCGCCCCCGGGGAGCGGGCGGGCGGGAGGATCACGGCCAGAACGTGCCCTGCCGGACGCCGTGGTAGTCCTGGAGGGCGCGCACTTCCCAGTCCCCCCGGAAGAGGGACTCCAGGCCCCGCACCGCCGCGGAGGCCCCGGAGAGGGTGGTGATCACGGGCACGTTGCGCAGGATGGTCTCGCGGCGGATCTTGGCCTCGTCCGTCTTCGGCCCCCGGCCCGAGGGGGTGTTGATGACGAGCACCACCTCGCCGTTCTTCAGGTAGTCGAGGACGTTCGGCCGCCCTTCCGCGATCTTCTTCACCGGCTCCGCGGGGATGCCCGCCCGCTCCAGGGCCTTCCGGGTGCCCCGGCTCGCGAGGATCCCGTACCCCAACCCCCGCAGGCGGCGGGCGATGTAGGTGGCGGCCTCCTTGTCCGCGTCCTTCACGGAGACGAAGACCATCCCCTCCCGGGGCAGGTCCTGGCTCGCGGCGAGCATGGCCTTGGCGAAGGCCGTCCCGAACTCGAAGTCGATCCCCATCACCTCGCCCGTGGACCGCATCTCCGGCCCGAGGATGATGTCCGTGCCGGGGAAGCGCGAGAAGGGGAAGACCGGCTCCTTCACGGAGAGGTGGGGGACCAGGGCCTCGCGCACCACGCCCTGCTCGGCGAGCGTCCGCCCCGCCATGACCAGGGAGCCCACCCGGGCCAGGGGGATCCCGGTGGCCTTGGAGACGTAGGGGATCGTCCGGGAGGCCCTGGGGTTCACCTCCAGCACGTAGAGGACGTCCCGCTGCACGGCGTACTGCACGTTCATGAGCCCCCGCACCTCGAGGGCCTTCGCCAGCGCCGTGGTGGCGCGCCGGATTTCCATCTGCACCGGCTCGGGCAGGGTCACGGGGGGGATGCAGCAGGCCGAGTCGCCGGAGTGGACCCCGGCCTCCTCGATGTGCTCCATGATGCCGCCCACCACCACGATCTCCCCGTCCGCCACCGCGTCCACGTCCACCTCGATGGCCCCCTCGAGGAACTTGTCCACGAGGATCGGGCGGTCCTCGGAGGCCTCCACCGCCCCCGCCATGTACCGGGCCAGCTCCTCCCCGTCGTACACGATCTCCATGGCCCGCCCCCCCAGCACGTAGGAAGGGCGCACCACCACGGGGTAGCCGATCTCCTCCGCCACCGCCGCCGCCTCCGCCAGGGAGGTGGCCGTCCCGTTGGGCGGCTGGCGGAGCCCGAGCCGCCCCAGGAGCTTCTGGAACCGCTTCCGGTCCTCCGCGAGGTCGATGGAATCGGGAGAGGTCCCGATGATGGGGACCCCCGCCTCCTGGAGCCCCCGGGCGAGGTTCAGGGGGGTCTGGCCCCCGAGCTGCACGATCACCCCCTCGGGCTCGAGGACGTCCACGATGTTCAGGACGTCCTCGCGCGTCAGGGGCTCGAAGAAGAGGAGGTCGGAGGTGTCGTAGTCCGTGGAGACGGTCTCGGGGTTCGAGTTCACCATCACCGTCT
>JAOZQC010000043.1:7275-12366 GCA_029932425.1 Planctomycetota bacterium
CCCCCTCCTTCAGGGCGAAGGAGGCGTGGCAGCAGCAGTAGTCGAACTCGATCCCCTGGCCGATGCGGTTGGGGCCGCCCCCCAGGATGAGGATCCGGGGCCGGTCCGACACCCGGGCCTCGCACTCGTCGCCGTAGGTGGAGTAGTAGTAGGGCGTCTCCGCCTCGAACTCCGCCGCGCAGGTGTCCACGAGCTTGAAGGTGGCGCGGATCCCCAGGCCGAGCCGGTGCCTCCGCACCGCCAGCTCGTCCTGCCCGTAGAGGACGGCGAGCTGGAGGTCGGAGAAGCCGTACCGCTTCGCCTCCCGGAGCAGCCGGCGCGGGAGGTCCTGCACCCGGGCGTAGCGCCGGAGCTCCCGCTCCATCTCCACGATCTCCGCGATGTTCCCCAGGAACCAGGGGTCGATGGAGGTCAGCTCGTGGATCTCCCCGAGGGGGATCCCCGCGAGCAGGGCCCACCGGATCGCGGGGAGGCGCCCGGGGGTGGTCCCCGACAGGATCTCCCGGATCCGCCCCGGGGAGGGCACGTCCCGGCCGCTCGTGAAGGGGTCCTTCGCGTCGAGGCCGAGCCCCGCCTGTCCCGTCTCCAGGGACCGGAGCGCCTTCTGCAGCGCCTCCTTGAAGGTCCGGCCGATGGCCATGGCCTCCCCCACGGACTTCATCTGGGTGGTGAGGCTCGGGTCCGCGTCGGGGAACTTCTCGAAGGTGAAGCGGGGCACCTTCACCACGCAGTAGTCGATGGCGGGCTCGAAGGAGGCGGGGGTCTTCTTCGTGATGTCGTTCGGGATCTCGTCCAGCGTGTAGCCCACCGCGAGCTTGGCCGCGAACTTGGCGATGGGGAACCCCGTGGCCTTGCTGGCCAGGGCCGAGGACCGGGAGACCCGGGGGTTCATCTCGATGATCACCATGCGCCCGTCCGCGGGGTTCACCGCGAACTGGATGTTGGAGCCGCCGGTCTCCACCCCGATCTCCCGGATCACGGCGATCGCCGCGTCCCGCATGCGCTGGTACTCCTTGTCCGTGAGCGTCTGGGCGGGCGCCACGGTGATGGAGTCCCCGGTGTGGATCCCCATGGGGTCCAGGTTCTCGATGGAGCAGACGATCACCACGTTGTCCCGGCGGTCCCGCATGAGCTCCAGCTCGAACTCCTTCCAGCCGATCACGGACTCCTCGACGAGGACCTCCGAGATGGGGGAGAGGTCGAGACCGCGCGCCACGATCTCCTCGTACTCCTCCTCGTTCCAGGCGATGCCCCCCCCGGAACCGCCGAGGGTGAAGGCGGGCCGGATCACGCAGGGCAGGCCGATCCGTTCCCGGACGCCCCGCGCCTCCTCGGGCGAGCGCACCAACCCCGAGCGCGGGAGGTCGAGGCCGATCCGCTCCATGGCCTGCTTGAACAGGTCGCGGTCCTCGGCCTTGTGGATCGTCTCGATCGAGGCCCCGAGCATCTCCACCCCGTACCGCTCGAGGACGCCCCGGTCGGCCAGCGCCACCGCGGTGTTCAGCCCGGTCTGGCCCCCCAGGGTGGGGAGGAGGGCGTCGGGCCGCTCCCTCTCGATCACCTTCTCCACCGCCTCCGGGGTCACCGGTTCCACATAGGTCCGGTGGGCGAGCTCCGGGTCGGTCATGATGGTGGCGGGGTTCGAGTTCACGAGCACGACCTCGTACCCCTCCTCCCGCAGGGCCTTCACCGCCTGGGAGCCGGAGTAGTCGAACTCGCACGCCTGCCCGATGACGATGGGGCCGGCGCCGATGATGAGGATCTTCCGGAGGTCGTCTCGCCGCGGCATGGTCCGCGGAAGGGTATCCGGCCTCTCTCCCGGAACGCATGGTTTTCGGCGGCCCGGGGCGCCCGGGGGCCCGGTCCCCCCGCGGATCCCCCCACCGGGCGCGGCGCCCGGCCCCCCTTCGGGGGCCGCACCCCGGAGCTCCCCGGCCCCGCGCCCCCGCCCGGAACGGCCCCCCTCCCCATGCCGTCCCGGGGTGCCGGGGCCGGGCCGGCCCGCCGCGGATCGCCTCCCGTCCGCCGCCCCGACCGCGAGCCGGGCCCGCCCGGGAGGCGGGTTTTCGGAGTCCCCCCCTTGCGCCCGGCCCCGGATCGACGACAATGGCGGCAGCGCCATGAGGATCCGGGCCATCACCTGCGTCGCGGTGTTGCTCCTCCTCGCCGCGGCCCCGGGGGAAGAGACGGGCGGGCTCCACGTGCGGCGGGCGCGGCTCGTCCTCCGGGGCGCACCCTCCGGCGCACCTCCCCGGGACATGGTGAAGGCCCACGGGACCTTCGAGACCACGCGCCTCGGGGCCGGGTTCTTCTTCGTCCCCCGCCGGGACACGGTGGAGGTACTCCTCTCCGGGACCCCCCTCTTCCGCTCCGACCCCGCCGATCCCCCGCCCTGGAAGATGAAGGGGACCCGGTGGTCCGCGGCGGTGAAGGCGGGGGCCGTCGTCAAGCTCACCCTGGACTACGGTACGGCGAGGTTCCGGCTCTCCGCGCGGCGCGTGGACCTCGGGGCCCTCGACCTCGAGAGCGGGGATCTCCGGATCACCCTCCGCATCGCCGGGGAGACCTTCTTCGCCGACCTCGCCGGGGAGATGCGGGGATCCCGCTGGCGGTACCGGGCCCCCAAGGGCCAGGGGGGAACGGGAAACCAGGACCCCACCCCGCCCGGCCCCAACCCCTCGCAGGTCGCCTACCGCCTCCTGGTGGACACCCACCGGGAAGCCGGGGACGACTTTCCCATGTGGGAAAACGAGACGGTCCTCCGCTCCCGCCTCGCCTGGATCAAGACGTGGGACAAGTACCTCCGGGACTGGATCCCCTACCCCGACATCGCCGAGGGGAGCGAGATGGTCCTCCTCTTCCTCTGCCCCGGCGAGGTCTTCCCCCGCTTCGAGCTCCACTGGACGGGAGGCGGCCTCCTCGTCCGCTACAAGACGGGCTATCTCCCCTACACCGGCCCCCCGAGGAACTACGAGGCCATCCGCGCCGTGGCCGTTCCCTACACCCCCGGCCCGGTGACCTTCGAGCGGATCCCGGAGTAGGGCGCGGGGCCCGCCGGCCGCCGGGACCCGCCTCTCCCGGAGGCCCCCCGCCGGATCTCACCCCTTCGGGAGGACCCCGCCCCCCGCACTCCGGGGGGCTCGCCCCTTCCCTTTCCCGGCCGCGGACCGGTGGCGGCGCGGCTCCGGGCTCCCGTCCCGAACCGCCCGGGTCGCGGCCTCCGGCGCGGGGCCCCCCGCCGCCGGCGCCTCCTCGCCGTGCGTCACCCGCCCGCGGCCGCCCCGGAACGGGGGCGGAGACGCCGGGTCCGGGGCATGCTCCCCCTCAGACGCACGGATCAGGCGCGGACTTCATCCTCCCCCACGCCTCCCGGAACTCCTCCCGGTCGTAGGCGGCGGGCTGCAGCCAGTACGAGACCCTGCCGTCCTTCTCCCCTCGGTGGGCCAGGGCCCGGACCTCCTCCGGCAGCAGGATGAACGCCTCCGGCTCCGCGTAGACCTCCCTCACGATGACCCAGTAGTCCCCCATGATCTTCCCCGGGTCCCCGCCCAGGGGCACGGGGTCTCTCTTGCTCAGGGCCTTGACCTGGATCCCGAGAAACCGGGAGGCGTTCCGGTCGTAGGCCACGATGTCGATGCCCCGCGCGTTGCGCGCGGTGGGCATGACGTTCCACCCCATCCTCGACATCCGGTAGCAGGTGTAGTAGAGCCCCACGTTGCCCGTGACCTGCGGATTCCGCTTCATGCCGTTCCTCCCCGAGCGTCGTCCCGGCCCATCGGCGTCCCCCCCGCGAGCGTCATTTCGCCCCCGTCCGGGGTCTCGGGCAACGGGTTTCCCCGGCGTTTCAGATCCTCAGCTTCCCCGACCGGACCTGCCTCACGAACTCGTCCGGATCCTCCATCTCCTCCTCGATCCGGACCGTGCGGTGCAGCAGGTAGATCACGGCGAAGGGGACCAGCACGCCCGTGAGACAGAGCAGCCAGAAGAAGACCGTGCTCCCCAGGAACTCGTATCGGACAAGCCTGGCCATGTTCCCTCCTGTCTCGGCCTCATCTTCGTGCACGTAAGAACCGAGCGATCAGCGGCGGCCGAAGGACCGCCACGGCATCGCCTGGTCTGACGACTCGCATGGGTTTGATGCGCCGCACCTCGTCCTTGATGGACACCTCGGCTTCCCACATCGCGGGCACGCCCGCAGCCCAACTGCGACGGGCACGCCCGCGCTGTCCTTTTTCGCCGGGGGAGGCAGATCCTCCCCCGCCGGCCGCGTCCCGCGCTATGCACCAAGGCGATCGCCTCCTCGAAGGCGCCCTCGGAGATCTCGGGGCTCAGGCGGGTTCCGTTCCCTCGTTCAAGATGGCGAGATAGCGGTCGTAGGCAAAGAGGCGGTTGCGGCGCTTGCCCGTCAGCTCGCGTGCGATACCGAGCCGGACGAGGAGATTCATGGCCGACGATGCGGCGGGAAACGAAAGGCCGGTCCGCTCGCAGATGGCCGACAGCGAGAGGATCGGGCGCGCCTTCAGCGCGTCGTGCACGCGCAGGGCCGATCCGGCCCGACGGCCGGTCGTCGCGAGCTTCGCGCGGTCGCCGCGGAAGAGGGCCGACAGGCGCCCTGCCGTCTCGACCGCTCCCTCCGCCACCACCCTCACTCCTTCCAGGAAGAAGGCCAGCCACGCCTCCCAGTCTCCCTCACGCCGAACCCGGTCGAGCAGCTCGTAGTACTCGGCGCGGTGATGCTTGAGATAGAGGCTGAGGTGGAGCAGCGGCTCGCGCAGCACACCCGCGCGGCAGAGCAGAAACGTGACCAGCAGCCTTCCCACGCGCCCGTTGCCGTCGAGAAACGGGTGGATCGTCTCGAACTGCACGTGTGCCAACCCCGCGCGCACGAGTACCGGCAAGCCGTCGTGATCTGCATGGAGGAAGCTCTCGAGCGCGGCCATGCCGTCCTCGACCGCCCCGTGGGGGGGCGGGACGAAGTGCGCGTTCCCGGGCCGGGTGCCGCCGATCCAGTTCTGGGAGCGGCGAAACTCGCCGGGGGCTTTGCCGCTGCCGCGCCCGCGCGACAGCAGCACGGCATGGATCTCGCGGATC
>JAOZQC010000461.1 GCA_029932425.1 Planctomycetota bacterium
GGCCCGGGCGATCCCCCCCGCCAGGAGCAGGACCAGGAGCCCCGCCGCCGCCGTCAGCCGAGGCATCCGTCCACCTCCCGGAGCAGGGCGTCCCAGCCCTCCGGCACCGCCGCCGCCCCCGCGAAGCGCGCGGCCTCGAGTTCCTCCTGCGCCCGCTCCACCCGCTCCACCACCTCCGGGGGCGCCAGCCGGGCCTCGAGCGCCCGGCGGATCTCCCGCGCCGTGAGCGCGCCCGGCGGGAGCTCCAGCCGCGCCCGGACGTACGCGGTCACCGCTTCCGCCGCCTCGTCCGGGGTGCCCGCCCGGGCCAGCGTTGCCAGCGCCCGGGAGAGCGGGCTCTTCCGCGGCACCCGGCGCGGGCGGGAGCGCCTCGCGTCCCACCACCAGGCGGCGAGGAAGAGGACGAGGGGCCCCAGGACCACCGCGGGGAAGGCGCCCGAGAAGAGCCCCGGGCTCCGGGAGAGACGCGCGGGCCGGGCGTCCGGCCGGGCGTAGTTCGCGGGGATGCCGGGGAGCGCCACCGGGGCTTCCCGCGGCGCCCGCCGCGGGGACTCCGGGGCGGCCTTCCCCACCGCCTCCTCGGGACGCACCGTCTTCACGTCGTGCACCGTGAGCGGCACGGGCTTCGAGGTCACCGTCTCGTAGCGCCGGGCCCAGGGATCGTAGAAGGAGAAGGGCAGGGGGGGCAGGGCCGTGACCTTCGCGGACCGGGGCCGGAAGATCACCCGGAACACCTTCTTCCCGCCCGCGATCCGCCCGGGGTCCACGTCCGCGTCCACCTCGAAGTCCCGGGCCAGGGCGGGGTTCTTCGACCAGCGGGGGAGGGCCACCCGCTCCAGGGGCCCCTCCCCGCTCACCGTCACCGTGACCTCCACGGGATCGAAGGCGTTCACCTCCCGCGGCCGGGCGTCGGCCTCGATGCGGAAGCGCCCCACCGCCCCCGTGAAATCGGGGGGGCGGCCCTCCTCCGGCAGCTCCTCCGTGCGGTAGGCGGCGGGGCCCGTCGCCGCCCGGTACTCCCGCGTCCGCGGGACCTCCACCACCCGGCCGAAGAAGTCCCGCTGCTTCACCGTCCCCGAGACCAGGGCCATGCCCACCTCGCCGGAGAGGTCGATCTCCCCCGGGGCCAGGGGGGTCACCCGCACGGAGAACTCGAGCGCCCGGTAGATCGCCCCGTCCACCTCCTGGAAGCCGCGCTCGAAGTCCAGGGCCAGGCGGTCCGAGACCCGGATGCTCCGGGCCAGGCGGTCGCGGGGGAGGGCCACCGGCTCGATCTTCAGGTCGGTGCGGGCGAGCAGCGGCAGGGAGAGGCCGGTGAGTCCCAGCGGGGAGCGCGCCTCCCCGAACACGTCCGGGTTCTCGTCGGGGCGGCCGGAGTAGAGGATGCGGTACCGGGCGACGAACGGCATCCCCACCGGCCCCGAGGGAGGCACGGCCTGCACCAGGAAGCGGACCCCCCGCGGCGGGCGCCGGCCCAGCCGGAGCGTCCCCACCGGGAGCTCGGTGACCCTCCCCGACGCCCGGCGCACGAGCACGGGCCCCACCTTGAACCTCCCGGCGGCGTCCCGCGGGGGGTGCACTGCGAACCGGTACTCCGTCCAGGAGCGCCGCACCCCGTTCACGATGGTGGTGCGGATCCCGCCCCGGTAGGGCCCCTCCACGGAGAACCCCTCGGGCACCCGGAGCGTGAGCCCCGTCACCGCCTCCTCCACCTCCCCGATGGAGACGGTGACCGTCACTTCCGAGTCGTTGTAGGCCACGGCGGGGGCCAGGCGGGCGGAGAGGTCCTCCGCGGCGGCGGCCGCCGCCGAAAGGAGCGCCAGCACGAGCAAGACGGAGAGCCTTCGCATCACCAGTCCTTGTCCACCCGGGGGCCGCCCCCGCCGGGGAAGAGCTTCTCCTCCTCCTCCCGGCGCCGGCGGTCCATCTCCGCGATCATCCGGCGGGCCTCCCGGGGACCGAGCCTGCCGGGCGCCTCCCGCTTCTTCTTCCTTTCCCCTTCCTTCTTCTTCCCGCCCTCCTTCGGAGGAGACGGGCGGTTCCGCGGGCGCCCGGCCCCGCCTTCCCCCCGCTTCCCGGAGAGGATCCGGAGGGCCTCCTCCAGCGCCTTCACCGCCCGGTCCACCGAGCCCCGCGCCTCCTCCCCCCGGTCCCGCTCCAGGCTCTCCGCGGAGGTGAAGATCTCCTCCTCCGCTTCCCGCACCTTCTTCGCCGCCTCCTTCTCCTTCTCCCCCGGCGACCTCTCCAGCTCCTTCGCCGTCTCCGTGGCCTCCCGGCCATGCCCCCGCTGGGGCTCGACGAGGGCCTTCTCCTCCGCCTTCCGCGCCTCGGGGCCCAGGCCGGCGATCGCGTCGAGCTTCTTCCGCACCTCCCGCTCCGCCTCGAGCAGCCGCCGGACGCGCTCCGCGGGCGGCTCCGGGGGCTTCGGGAGGAGATCCCGGATCGCCTCGAGCTTCTCGATCACCTTCTCCTCGTCCGGCACCGCCTTCTCGAACGCCCGGGCCGCGAGGCTCCTTTCCGCCCGGACCGCGGCCTCCCGGGCCACCCCCGCCGCCGCGCGCACCTTGCCCAGGGTCTCCGCGGAGAGCGCCCCCTTCGCCCCCGCCGGGGGATCGGGGAGCCCGGAGAGGAACGCGAGCCAGGTCCCGATCTCGCCCTCCTCCGCGGGGAGGAGGGCGGGGTCCCCGTCCTTCGTGAGGGCGAGGAGCGTGCGCTGGTCGTCCAGGAGCTTCGCCACCAGGGCGGGGAGGGGCGGGACCAGGCGCCGCGCCGCCTCCCCGAGCTTCTCCACCGCGCGGGTCTGGGCCTCCACCGCCCCCTTCGCGTCGCGCCCGTCGAGCCGCGACTCCGCCTCCGCCATGGCCTTCGAGGCCTCGAGGACGACGGGGGCCGCGGCTTTTCGGGCGGCCTCGGGAAGAGCGGGAGGGGCGGGGCCGGGCGCCGGCGCGGGGGTCTTCCCGCCCGGGGGGGTGGGGGGGTTCCGCAGGGCCTCCGCGAGCTTCTCCGCCAGGCGGCGCGCCTTGTACTCCGCCTTCCGGAGCAGCCGGGCGGGCCGGCGGCGGCGCCTCTCGGGGAGAAGGCCGATCCGGGCGGCCTCCCGCCGGCGGTCCCGCTCCCCCGAGAGCAGGGCGAGGAGCAGCGCGGGGGGATCCCGGAGGGCCCGCTCCTCCGCCTCCTTCTCCGCCTCCCGGGCGAGCTCTTGGATCTCGTCGAGGACGGCCAGGAGCCGGACCTTCACCGCCCTCGCCCCCGCC
>JAOZQC010000044.1 GCA_029932425.1 Planctomycetota bacterium
ACCTCCCCGGAGCAGAGTATCGCGGCGATGCGTTCCGCCGCCCGGCCGTCCCACAGATCCGGCACCCGACCGGTCCCGACCTCGCCTCGGAGCACCCCGTCGAAAGCCGCCAGGATTCGACCGGGATCGCTCCCCACCAGCACGTTCGTGCCCTGATCGACGGTGATGGGGCGCTCGGTGTTCGCGCGCAGGGTGAGACAGGGGACCCCGAGGGCCGTCGTCTCCTCCTGGATGCCGCCGGAATCGGTGAGCGCGACCATAGCATCAGCCATGAGCGCCAGGAAGTCGAGATATCCGAGGGGTCCCAGGAGCCTGAGGCCCCGGATGGACTCCGCTCTCCCGAGGAGGCCGTGGGCCTCGAGCGCGGCCCGGGTCCGGGGGTGGACGGGGAAGAGCACGGGGACCCGGGCGGCGATGCCCTCGAGCGCGGTGAGGATCCCCGAGAGGGCCCCCGCGTCATCCACGTTCGACGGCCGGTGGAGGGTGAGCAGCGCGTACGCGCCCGGCTCCACGCCGTACCGGTCCAGCCCTCCCCGAGCCCGGGCCCGGTCGCGGTGGGCGAGCAGGGTGTCGATCATCACGTTCCCCACGAGGTGGACGCGCTCGGGGGGGACGCCCTCGCGGGAGAGGTTCTCCACGCCGCTCGGCTCGCTCACGAAGAGCCGGTCGGAGAGGGCGTCCGTGAGCCGCCGGTTGATCTCCTCCGGCATCTCCGGGTCGAAGGAGCGAAGGCCGGCCTCCACGTGCGCCACCGGCACGCGGAGCTTGGCGGCGGTGAGGGCGCAGGCCAGCGTGGAGTTCACGTCCCCCACCACCACCACCCGGTCGGGCCGCTCCCGCAGGAGGAGCGGCTCGAACCGGAGCATGATCTCCGCCGTCTGCCGGGCGTGGGTGGCCGAGCCGACCTCGAGGTTCACGTCCGGCCGGGGGATGGACAGCTCCTCGAAGAACACGCGGGACATCTCCGCGTCGTAGTGCTGGCCGGTGTGGACCAGGCGGAGGCGCACCCCCTTCCGCCGCCCGAGCGCGCGGTGGACGGGCGCGATCTTCATGAAGTTCGGCCGCGCCCCCGCCACCAGGAGCAGCTTCAACGCTCCGCCTCCGCCAGCCAGGCGGCGAACCGGCGCACCCCCTCCTCGAGGGGCACGGAGGGCCGGTACCCGAGCTCCGCCGCCGCCCGGTCCACGCACGCGGAGGTGAGAGGCACGTCGCCCGGCTGGTCGGGGAGCCGCTCCACCTCGGCCTCCCGGCCAAGCGCGGCCGCCAGGATCGTCACCAGGTCGGCGAGCCGGACCATCCGGGAGCCGCCCAGGTTGTAGACCCGCCAGCCCCGGCACCGGTCGAGGGCCCGCACCGTACCGTCCACGATGTCGGAGACGTAGGTGTAATCGCGCGCGCTCGATCCGTCTCCGAACATGGGAATCGGACGCCCCGCCCGGAGGAGCCGCGCGAACTTGTGGATCGCCATCTCCGGTCTCTGCCGCGGGCCGTACACCGTGAAGTAGCGCAGGCAGGTCACGGGGAGCCCGTGGAGGTGGTGGAACGTGTGGCAGAGCAGCTCCCCGGCCTTCTTGGTCGCCGCGTAGGGGGAGACGGGGTGGTCCACGCGGTCGTCCTCCCGGAAGGGAGGGTCCTTGCGCTCCCCGTACACGGAGGACGAGGAGGCGAAGAGGAAGCGCTCCACGCCCCGCTTCACCGAGGCCTCGAGAACGAGGGCCGTGCCGCGCTCGTTCACGTCCACGTAGAGGGCCGGCCTCTCGATCGAGGGCCGCACGCCCGCCATCGCGGCCAGGTGGATCACCGCCGAGGGCCGCGGATCCTCCAGGGCCTCGGCCAGGGCGGCGGGATCCCGGATGTCGCCCTCCACGAAGCGGAAGGCCGGGTTCCGGAAGAGGGCCTCGAGGTTCCGCCGCTTGAGCGCGGGGTCGTAGAAGTCGTTCAGGTTGTCCAGGCCCGTCACCCGGTCGCCGCGCGCGAGCAACGCCTCCGCCACGTGGGACCCGATGAACCCCGCCGCCCCCGTGACCAGGATCGCCGCCATCAGATCTTCACCACGTTGCCGCCCTCGATGCCCCGCGTGGCGTTGCGCGTGTCCACCACCAGCGGAAAGGCGGCCACGATGGCCCGGTAGTCGAGGCACCGGTGATTCGTGGTGATCACGGCGCAGTCGTACCGGCCGTCCTCGAGCGGCACGGACTCCAGGGTCTCCCCGTTCAACCTGAGCCTCGGCACGTAGGGATCGTGGTAGGAGACGGAGGCCCCCCACTTGACGAGGAGCTTCAAGATGTCCAGGGCCGGGGACTCCCTCACGTCGTCGATGTCGGGCTTGTAGGCGACCCCGATCACCAGCACGCGCGAGCCGTTCACGGGCTTCCCGAGCCGGTTCAACCCCGAGATCACCTTCGAGAGCACGTAGTCGGGCATCTGGGAGTTCACGTCTCCCGCCAGCTCGATGAACCTCGCCTTGTAGTTCAGGGTCTTCAGCTTCCAGGAGAGATACAGCGGATCGATGGGGATGCAGTGCCCCCCGAGCCCCGGTCCGGGGTAGAAGGGCATGAACCCGAACGGCTTCGTGGCCGCGGCGTCGATGACCTCCCAGACCTCGATCCCGAGCCGATCGCACATGATCGCGATCTCGTTCACGAGCCCGATGTTCACGCTCCGGAACGTGTTCTCGAGGAGCTTCACCATCTCCGCCGCCCCGGTGGAGGAGACCGGCACCACCGTCTCGATCGCCTGGGCGTACAGGGCGGCGGCCAGCCGCGTGCAGGCGGGAGTGACGCCGCCCACCACCTTCGGCGTGTTCCGGACGCCGTATTCCTCGTTGCCCGGGTCCACCCGCTCCGGGGAGAAGGCGAGGAAGAAGTCCCGCCCCACCTCCATGCCCGAGCGGGACAGGATCGGCAGCACCAGCTCCTCCGTGGTTCCGGGGTAGGTGGTGGATTCGAGGACCACGAGCTGGCTTCGCCGCAGCCGCCCCGCCACCGCCTCCGTGGCGGCCATGACGAAGGACATGTCCGGGTCCTTCGTCTTGGACAGCGGGGTGGGCACGCAGATGGAGATGGTGTCCGCCTCCCCCAGCCGGTCGAGGTCCGCGGTGGCCTCCAGCTTCCCCCCGGACACCAGGGGGGCGAGCGTCCCGGACGGCACGTCCTGGACGTACGACTCCCCCCGGGAGATCGCCGCCACCTTCTCTTCGGAAGCATCGATCCCGAGCACCCGGAATCCCGCGGCGGCGAACTCCACGGCGAGGGGCAGGCCCACGTACCCGAGACCGATCACTCCCACCCGCGCCGTCCTCCGCTCGATCCTGTCCAGAAGCTCATCCATGTACGCGCTCCTCGAAGTAGGGAAGCGACTTCCGGAGGCCGCTCACCAGGTCCACCACGGGCTCCCAGCCCAGGAGCTCCCGGGCCCGGGTGATGTCCGGCCTCCGGGTCTTCGGATCGTCCACGGGCAGGGGCCGGTACACGATCTCGCTCCGGCTCCCGGTGACCTCCAGCACGGTGCGGGCGAACTCCAGGATGGTGGTCTCCGTCGGGTTGCCGATGTTCACGGGGTCGGAGGTGTCGGAGTGCGCGAGGCGCACGATCCCGTCCACGAGATCCGAGACGTAGCAGAAGGACCGGGTCTGCCGGCCGTCGCCGAAGACCGTGATGGGCTCCCCCCGCAGCGCCTGGGACATGAAGGCGGGAAGGGCGCGACCGTCGTTCAGGCGCATCCGCGGCCCGTAGGTGTTGAAGATCCGCGCGATCCGGGTGGGAATCCCGTGGTACCGGTGATAGGCCATGACCATGGCCTCCGCGAACCGCTTCGCCTCGTCGTAGACGCCGCGGGGTCCCACGGGGTTCACGTTCCCCCAGTACTCCTCCCGCTGCGGGTGCTCCAGGGGATCGCCGTACACCTCCGAGGTGCTGGCGAGCACGAACACCGATCCCTTCTCCCGCGCGAGGCCCAGCGTCTTGTGCGTGCCGAGGGCCCCCACCTTCAGCGTCTGGATCGGGAGCTCCTGGTAGTCCACGGGGCTCGCGGGAGAGGCGAAGTGGAGGATGAGATCGAGCCGCCCGGGAACGTGGAGGAACTCCGTGACGTCCTGCTTCACGAACCGGAAGTGGTCCCGGCCCAGGAGGTGCTCCAGGTTGGACATCGACCCCGTGAGCAGGTTGTCCATGGCGATCACTTCGTAACCGTCGGAGAGCAGGCGGTCGCAGAGATGCGACCCCAGGAAGCCCGCCCCGCCGGTGATCAGGGCCCGTTTCATGTCGTCTCTCCCGCCTCCGAGTCCCCGGAGTCCGTCGCACTCTCCCGCCCCGCGCCCGCCGCCTGTCCCAGGAGGCCGCCCGCCAGCACGGTGGCGGCAAGGAGGTTCGCGGGAATGTGGAGGCTCACGTCGACGAGCCCGTGCACGCCGATCGCCGCCAGCCCCACGGCACCTCCCACCGCCAGGCCCCGCCGGCCCGGGGAGCCCCCCGCCAGCTTCCACAGCTTCCGGGCCAGAAGGAAGGCAAACAGGACCCAGAGCAGGAATCCCACCGCCCCGCCCTCCGCAAGCTGCTGGAACCAGTCGCTCTCCGCGTGCGTGAAGCGGCGCGACGGTTCGAACTCCTGGTAGCGGGGGAACACGTAGGGAAATGTACCGAGCCCCGTCCCGAGCGCCGGGTAGCGCCCCGCCATGGAGAGGACGTTCGCCCAGAGCCGGGGACGGTTCAGGTAGCGGCCCGAGGGCAGGATCCGCTCCAGCACCGAGGTCGAACGGCCCAGCGTCCCCGCGAGGGCCGCCACCAGGAGGAGCACCGCGACCCCCGCCACCCACCGGAGCCGCACCCTCCGCGCCCGGATCCCCAGCACCACCGCCGTCCCGCCCAGCGCCGCCACCAGGGCCAGGGCCGCCCCGCGGGAGCCGCTGGCGAACACCGCGGTCGCCAGGAGGAGCACCCCCACCGCGGGCAGGATGATCCGCACGGCCCGCGTCCCCCGCGTGAACTCCCCGAGGCGCTCCCAGAAGTCGAGACGGGCGTCCTGGCCCCGCAGGATCACCACCCTCCGGCGCAGCAGGAGGGCCAGCATCGCGCCCAGGCAGATCAGCATGAGCCCCGCGAAGTGGTTCTTGTTCACGTAGGTCCCGAAGGGGGTGAGCACCTCGCCGTACCGGTAGAGACCGAAGACCCGGGTCTCTCCGCCCGCCGACCCCGTGGCGCCGACCGCGGAGAGGACGAAGGCCAGGACCGCGTGGACCACCCCCGCCAGGGCGAGCAGGCGGAACGACATCCGGGAACGCCGGCGGGCGAGGGCCGCGAGGAGCAGCGCGAACCCGAGGAGGAGCACCACCTGCTCCAGGGTGGCGCCGGGGTACACGGACAGGCCGGGAACGCCCTCCCCCCCCGGGGGACGGGGGAGCCGGAGCCGTTCGGGCGAGACGAGGGCCGTGAACCAGCAGGGCCAGGGGAGGAGCTGGACGGCCCCCAGGACGACGAGCCCGAAGACGGGAAGGAGGACGGCCGTGAATCCCGCCCTCCCCCGGGGAAACACGATCCCCACGGCCCCCAGCACCAGGCAGGCGGCGGCGAGCACCATGCTCCACTCGGTGTTCACGGACCCGATGGGCAGCGGCGCCCACACCACCAGCAGGAAGAGGACCGCCCACCACGCTCGCCCCGCCGCCCGCCTCACTTGGCCTTCCCCTCCTCCGCCAGGCGGTCGGCGAGCGCCCGCCAGCCCTCGTTCCCGGGATCGAGGTCCGCGGCCCGGCGGGCGTGGAAGGCGGCGATCCGGCGGTTTCCCACCTCGAGGAAGCAGAGCGCCAGGAGGTGGTGGGCGAGGGCGCACGACGAATCATCGAGGAGGATCTGTCGGAGCACGGGAAGGGCCCGCGCGTGCCCCCCCGAGGCCACCAGAGCCTCCGCCCACTCCAGACGGACCTCGAAGGGCGCATCCCCCCGCGAGACGAGGCGCCCCCAGAACGAGGCCCGGTCCGCGGCCTTCACCGCCGAGGCCCGGAGGATCCCCGCCAGGAGCGGGACCGGGGCGCCCGCCTCGCGGGCCCGGAGGAGGGCCTCCCGGCCCTCCTTCACCCTCCCCGCGGCCAGGAGCGCCCGGCCCAGGAGCTCCCAGGCGCGGAAGGCCTCCCCCAGGAGGGCCCGGGCGTCTTCCAGGTGCTGGAGGGCTCCCTCGGGATGGCGGCGTCCGAGGAGGAAGCGGGCGTAGTCCAGGTGGATCCGCGCCTCTTCCGTCCCTCCGCCGGGGATCCCGCCGTCGAGCTCCCGGGCGGCCCGGATCGCCCACTCCCACCTCCGGGCCGCCACGAGGTGGCCCACCACCTCCCGGAGGGGGACCCCGGCCCGCGCGAAGTCCTCCCGGACCTCCTCGTAGTCGTAGGCCTTTTCCAGGAAGGTGGCGGCCATGCGGCGCGGATCGTGCCGCATGGCCCGGATGGCGGCGTGCAGGAGATCGGCGCGTCCCCGGTCCTCCCGGTACCGGGCCCAGAGGTAGCGCCCCGCGCGCGCGCAGACCGCGGGGTCGAGGGGCGCCAGGCGGACGGCCGCCTTCGCCTGCTCGTCCGCGAGCCCCCGATCCCCCAGGGCGGCGGCGGTGAGCCACACCCCCTCCCGCACGGAGGCCACCGTGGGAGCGCGCCGCGCCGCCTCGAGGAACTCCTCCCGGGCCCGCAGGAGGAGCATCCCGGCGGTCGCCCCGCCCCCGGCCCGCCCCGTCGCCTCCTCCCACAGCCACCAGCCCGCCCGGGCCGGGTAGCGGTAGTCCAGCGGGGCGGCTTCCGCGGCCCCGTCCAGGAGATCCGCGGGCCCGCCCCCCCCGCCGCCGCCCCCCGGCTTCAGGATCTCGACGAGGGGATCGGGGAGCGCGGCGCTCGAGAGGGAGTTCACCGACCAGGCGGCCCCGGCCAGGCGTCCGGCCAGGATCAGGGCGGCCCCCGCGGGGACGAGGAGGAGCAGCCGGAGAAGCCGGTCCCGGACGAGGCGCCCCGCCTCCGGAATGGTTCTCTCCGGCACCCTCTCCCCCCGCTCAGCTCGTCTTCTCGGAGCGGCCGCGGGACCGGCCCTTGTCGTCCGCGCCGTAGTAGGACGAGTAGTAGTAGTAGTAGTGGTAGTACCCGGGGTAGTACCGCCGGCGCCCGATCCGCAGGTTGTTCAGGACGATCCCCGAGACCTCCACGTCGATCTGGGCGAGCTGCTCCAGCCCGCGCTCGATGAGCTTCTTCCTCGTCTTGCCCGCGTGGACCACGAGGATCACGGAGTCCACGATCCGCCCGAGGACCGCGGCATCGGTCACCGCCCCGATGGGCGGCGTGTCCAGGAGGATCCGGTCGTACTTCTCCCGGAGCTCCTCCAGGAGCTCGCGCATCCGCTCGCGGCCGAGCAGCTCCGAGGGATTGGGAGGGATCGGTCCGCTGGGGAGGATGTCCAGGTTCTCGATGCTCGTGGACTGGATCACGTCCTCGGGCGCCGCGTCCCCGATGATGACGTTGGTGAGCCCCCGGCTGTTGTCCGCCTCGAAGGACTTGTGGACCCGCGGCTTCCGGAGGTCGGCGTCGATGAGGAGCGTGCGGGTTCCGCTGTAGGCCATCACCGTGGCCACGTTGATCGTGATCGTGGTCTTCCCCTCCTTCGGCCCGGAGGAGGTGACGAGGTACAGCCGGTTCTCCCGCTTCTCCGAGGAGTACGAGAGCGCGGTGCGGATGCCGCGGAACGCCTCGGAGATCGTCGATTTCGGCTGGGTGTAGGCGTAGAGGTCCTTGCGGGTGACCTCCCCCCGCCGGGCGGAGATGTTGGGGATGACGCCGAAGAGAGGGACGTCCGTGACCTTCTGGAGTTCCTCCTTCGTCTTCACCGTGTCGTCCATGTACTCCAGGAAGAACGCCAGCCCCGTCCCCCCCAGGAGTCCGAACACGATGGCCAGGATCATGTTGAGCTGCTTGTCCGGCTTGAAGGGCGCGATGGGAGGCTGGGCCGCCTGCTCGATGGTGACCGGCTTGAAGCCCTCCTTGCGGCTGCTCTGGAGGGTCTCCCAGAGGGTGCTGTAGCGGGCCACCTCCGCCTCGTAGCGCGCGATGGCCGACTGGCTCTCGTCGTACATCCGCTTGATCCGGGCCATCTCCCGGAACCGGTCGCGGGCGTCCTCCAGGTCCTTGGTGTGGTGCTCGCGGGTCTGGACCAGCGCCTCGAACTCGAAGACGTACCGGAGGAGGAAGTGGCGCTTCGCCAGCTTCTGGAGCGCCGCGTTGTCGTCGATCATCATCCTCGTGGAACGTACGTCCGGATCCGTGGGACCCCGGCCCTCGTCGATCAGGTCCTTCAGCTTGCGCCGGAGCGAGCTCAGGACCCTCTCGTACTCCTGGATCGCGGGGTCGCTCAGCAGGACGGGGTGGTCGTACAGCGTGGCCAGGCCGTCCTCGTTCTCGCCGCCGTTGCCGTTCCCCTGGTGCCGGGCGGCCACGATCTTGTCGTAGAGGGGCCGCTTGTCCGCGATCTCCTTGGAGATCTCGTCGATCCTCTGTCTCAGGGCGATGAGCTGCGACCGCGCGTACTCGTACTCCGCCAGGAAGGTCTCCAGGTCGGTGTTCTCCTCCTCCAGCTTCTGGTTGACCTTGCCCTTGGCCATCTCCTCCTTCTGCTGGAACTCCCAGAGCTTCGATTCGACCCGGCTGATCGTGTCCTCCAGGTTGCTCCGGACCTTCTTCTCCTGCTGTTCCTGGAAGGTCTCCACCAGGGCGTTCGCGATGCGGTGCACGAGGTTGCGGCGCGGGTCCTCCACGGTGACGTCCACCAGGGTCGTGTCCCGTTGCGGGCTCACGTCGATGTGGCCGAGGATGGACCGGACGATCTCCCCCTCCGACTTGCCCTGGAACTCCGGCCAGTCCGTCATCCCCTTGCGGCGGACCATGGCCTCCACGGTGCTGCGGGACTTGAGCAGCGCGTACTGGGTGTTCAGGTACACGCGCGAGCTCGTGGCCGACTGGATCATCTCCGCCGGGTCGAACCGGCCCAGGAGGCGCACGGGCTGGCGGATGTTGAGCCGGGCGGTGGCCCGGTACATGGGCGTGGCCTTCCAGGTGGCGAAACCCACCACTCCCACCACCACGGTGAACAAGCCCACGATCAGCCAGAGACGCTTCAGGACGACGCGCACGTAGTCCAGGATGTGCGTCTGCTCCGAGGTGTTCTTGACGGTGGCGGCCATGATCAGAGGGGGCTCTCCGGCACGAAGATCACATCGTCCGGCTTCAGCTCGATGTCCTGCATGTCTCCGTCCATGATGTCATCGAAATCGATGACCCGGATGCTGGTCCGGTTGCCCTCCTTCCGGAGCAGCTTGATGGCCCCTTCCCGGGCGAACTGCGTGAACCCGCCGGCCTGGGCCACCAGGGTGACCAGCGTCATCTTCTCCCGGCCGGTGATGAAGGTGTACTTCCCGGGCCGGGCCACCTTCCCGAGCACGTAGACCGCGGAAGTGCTCTCCACGCTCTCGAAGGAGGGGATGTAGATGATGTCGTCCGGCATGACCCGGAGATCCTTCCGGAAGTCGTTGCTCAGGAAGAACTCGTCCACGTTCACCACGAACGGGAAGCGCGTTCCGTCGCGGCCCTTCCGGACGATCTTCACGTTCTTCAGGTCCGCCGTGGTGGAGTCCACGTGCATCGTGGAGAGGATCTGCACCAGGGTCCGCTCCTTGTACACCGGGAGGTCCACGGCCCCCGTGACCGCCCCCCAGAGGAACGCCTGCCGGGGAGCGTAGTTCGTGATGATCACGAACACCGAGGGGTCCGTGAGCCGCCCCGACTCCTTCAGCCTCTTCTTGATCTCCTCCTCGATGGAGGTCGTCGTCCTCCCCTCGAGCTTCAGGGGACCGAGCGGCGGAAAGGAGACCACCCCGTTCGCGGGAACGGTGTAGAGGGTCTCCTTCTCCTCGCGGCCGCCCTGGACCACGATCTGCACCTGGTCCCCCACCACCAGGTCGTACTCCTCCTGGAGGGCGGGATCCGCCGGCGTCTGGGCCATGCCGGCATGGTTCCCGAGAAGGGCGGCGGCTGCCGCCGCCGAGAGCAAGAGCACGATCAGGCACCACCGCTTCATCCTGAAACCTCCCATCCGGGGTCCTGCTCCAAGAGAAATACCCAGCTCGCGCTGGGCATCTCTCCGTCCGATGATCCTCTGGATCCCGGGCCCTACCGGAAGTAGACCGTCACTCCGAAGGTCCCGGTGAACGTGTCGCTGTCGTAGCCCTCGCGCGAGGTGTTCCGGCGGCCGTAGTCCAGGGCCAGGTCCAGATCGATCTGGTCCATGAGCACGTAGCGCGCACCCGCGCCGACTCCCCAGCGGGACATGCTCGCGCCCTGGCTCGGATCCGAGTGCTCCAGGTAGGCGCCCACCCGGGTCACCACCCGGTCCAGCAGGTTGTGGGTGACGCCCAGGTCCACCCGCTCGTTCATCTGGTAGTTCGACCGCGTGGAGAACTGGAGGTTGCGGTTCAGGCGGAGCTCGGCCGAGGTCCGGGGTCCCACCAGGTAGCGAAGGCCCACGCCCCCCACGATGCCGCCCCGGCGGCGGTCGTCGTCGGTGCCGATGCGCGCGCTCCCGATCCGCAGGGTCCGGGGGCTGTCGAAGAGGTCCCGGCGGTACCCCACCTCGAGGAAGCCGAGGAGCCGCTCGGACTCCGTGAGGGGGATCTTCCCCTCGATGCCGGCGTTCAGGGCGTGTCCTCCGGAGAGGTCGTTGATCCGGGAGGAGTCCGCGTCGCGCCAGATGTAGTCGTAACGGACGTAGACGCGGCTCGTGTTCTTCACGAAGGGGTAGGAGACCTTCAGGTGGGCGTCGTACTCGACGTACTCCCCGGTCTTGAACTCGCGCCCGTCGAAGTCCGCGGTGTGGGCGTCGAACCCCGCCTCCACGTTGAACTTGTTGCCGAGGACGTTGTCCATCCCCATGTCGAAGTACGGGGAGAACTGGTCGCGCCGGAGCTTCCCGGCGAACTCGATCCCGATCGGGTCCACGAGCCGCTCCCACTTCACGCCGCCCTTCATCCACAGCCCCATGGCGAACCGGTAGCCGAGGCCGGCCCCCAGCACCCACTCGGAGTAGGACAGGTCGCGGTTCAGGTAGTCGAGGTGCCGGTAGTCCGCCCCGAAGCTCACGTTGCCCTTCCCCCCCAGGAAGGGGTACTGCCCCGTGAAGCCGCCGCCCTCGGTGAAGTACCACGAGGACCGGTCGTTCTCCTGATCGAAGACGTTGTTCGTCCAGGAGAGCTGGCCCAGGAGATAGGGGAACACGTAGAGGGGACCGAGCTTCAGGGCCCCCCGGGGCCACACCGGGACGGAACCCACGCTGCGGGTCCCGATCTCCGTGGTGTAGATGAAGTCCTCGGCCAGGCGGAGGAAGGCCTCCTGCGACTGCTCCTCGAGGTAGGCCTCGCCGAACGCCCCTCCCTCCTCGTAGGGGGCGGCCTGCTGGATGGCCTCCTTCATCTCCGCCGAGCCGCCCGCCGCCGTCTCCGCGGGCTGCGCGGCCGCCGCCGGCGCGGCGGAGGCCTTCGGCTTCTCGGGCTTCTCGGGCTTCTCCGCGAAGGCGGGGGAAGCGGCGAGGAGAACCCCCGCCAGGATCAGCAGCGACGACGTCAAACGCTTGGTCATGGGTCCACGTCCTCCTACCTGAAACGGATCGCAGGCGTCTCCGGGAGAGCCGTCCCGCGCCTTACGTCGATCTAAGCGCCCTCACTTGATCTTCGTGCCCGTGAAGCTCGAGTCCGACGGATCGGCGACGGCCTCGTCGTAGATCCCCCTCACGTCCAGGGCCGCGTACACGTGGACGATGCCGTCGTGGCGGATCACGCGCCCCATGGCGTCCAGCTCGATGCTCTCGCCGGGAGCGAGATAGAAGGAGGTCTCGTCGTCCAGCACCACTTCCCCGAACATCCCCTCCGGCACGATCGAGGTGATGAGCATTCCCCCCGTGGCGGTCTTCTCCACGCGGAACCCGCCCTTGGGAGTCAGGATGAGCTTGTGCGAGCCGACCGTGAGGAGCATCGACCGGCCCTTCATGACCCGGGCCTTGCGGCCCGGCTTCTCCACCACCATCACCGCCGGCGCCCGGCGCTCGATCACCACGGGGCGGCCCTTGCCGAGCCTCCGCACGTGCGTGCCGTCCACTACCTTGGCGCCGTCACCCTCGAGCAGGCGGAAGACGACCCGGGTGCCGGACTTCGTGGTCTCCGCCCGCGCGTAGACGGCGCTGCGGCGGGCGACCACCGCGGTGTCCCCCGGCGTCCACACCCCGGTGGTGATCTCCTTCACCACCAGCCGGTTGATGCTGCCGGAAAGGAGTTCCACCGTGCGCGATACGTCG
>JAOZQC010000462.1 GCA_029932425.1 Planctomycetota bacterium
TGCAGGTCACGACCCCGGACGGGGGCCGCGTGCGCGTGCCTCCCGTGCTGGAGGAGAGGAAGGCCCCCCGGCTCGAGTTCCGGGACACGGGGGAGGCGGGCCTCTACCGGGTCTCCGCCAGGGTGCGGGGGGCCGGCGCCATCGACGCCGGCACCTCCCGCTTCGGGACGATCTTCGCGGTGAACGTGGACGGCCGGGAAGGTGACCTCCGGCGCCTGGGCCGCGCGGAGCTCCTGACGCGCTACCCGGGGATCGACCTCCACTACGCCCGGTCCTGGACGGGGGTCACCACCCGGCGGAACCGCGTCCCGGAGGGGGAGATCTGGAAGGGTCTCGCGGCCGCGGTCCTCGTCCTGCTCCTCCTCGAGCTGTTCCTGGCCCGCCGGTTCGGAGACTTCTCGCGCGCCCGCCCGGAGAGGGAGGCGGGCTCGTGAGGATCCCCTTGCCCCCCCTCCTGCTCGCCGCCGCCCCCGAGGAGACCTCGATCCGCTTCAAGGCCCTGCCCCCCCTCTGGGCGCTCTTCATGGTCGTCCTCCCCGCCGCGGTCCTCCTCGTGTGGTGGATCTACCGCCGCGAGGCCCCCACCGCCCCGTCGCGGATCAAGCGCCTCCTCGGCCTCCTCCGGCTGGGGGCGATCTGCGTGGTCCTCCTCGTGCTCTTCCAGCCCTACGAGGAGACGAGCGTGCGGAAACTCGTGAAGAGCCATCTCGTGGTGCTCCTCGACACGTCCGCCTCCATGGAGTTCATCGACTCCTGGTCCGACCCGGGCCACGCGGCGAGGATCCGGGAGGCGGCCGGGCTGGGCCCCCGGGACCCATCCTCCGTCCCCCGGGTGGACCTGGTGAAGGGCGCCCTGGGAAACCCCCGGCTCGCGGTGCTCCGGCGGCTTGGGGAGAAGTTCCACCTGCACGTCTACACCTTCGACTCGGACACCTCCCTCCTCTACTCGGCGGGCGAGGCGGCCGGCGAGGGACGGGGCGGGGGAGCGCTGTCCGAGCGGATCCGCGGCCTCGAGGCCACGGGCACCTTCACCCTCCTCGGGGGAGCGGTCTCCGGGGTGCTGGAGGAGTTCCGGCTCCGGGACGAGCCGCTGGCGGGCGTGGTGGTGGTCACGGACGGGCGGCAGAACGGGGGCACGGTGGGGCCCCTCGCCGCCGCCCGGAAGGCGGCCTCCCTCCGTCCCTCCGTCCCCCTCTACCTCGTGGGCGTGGGAGACCCGGACCGCCCGCGGAACATCCACGTGGAGAACCTGAGGGCGCGCGAGGTGGTCCTCTTCGGAGACGACGTCGCCTTCGAGTTCACGGTGAGGAACAAGGGCTTCGCGGGGGCCCCGGTGACGGTGCGGATGGACTCCCTCTCCGAGGAAGGGGAGCCGCGGGAGGAGCTCTCCCTGAGCGGCGCCGACGTGGTGCTCGGCGAGGAGGGGGCGGACCAGGTCGTCCTCGTGAAGCACCGCTTCCGCCGCCCGGGCTCGTACACGGTGCGGGTGGGGATCCCCGTGCAGCGCGGGGAGAAGATCGAGAACGACAACTTCCTCGTCCACCACCTGCGCGTGGTGGACAAGAAGATCAAGGTCCTCTACGTGGAGGGCTACCCGCGCTGGGAGTACCGATTCCTGCAGCACGCCCTCACCCGGGACACGCAGACCGTCCTGGCCCACGTGCTGAACCTCGAGGCGGACCCGGAGGGAGTGACCCAGCCTTACAGCCGCGTCCCGGGCTGGGAGCCGATCGACCGCTTCCCGGCCCGCAAGGAGGACCTCTTCCGCTACGACGTGGTCATCTTCGGCGACGTCGACTGGCACCGGCTCGACGAGGACAAGGACCGGGCCCGGGAGGCGCTGGCGAACCTGAAGCGATTCGTGGAGGAGGGGGGCGGGTTCATCATGGTCGCGGGGCCCTACGACTCGCCCCGCTCCTACCGGAACACCCCGGTGGCGGACATCCTGCCGGTGGTGATCTCCCGGGAGGAGGAGAGCCGGACCCTCCAGGATCCCACGGTGTCCTTCCCCTTGAAGCTGACCGCGGAGGGCCGCCGGAGCCCCATCATGCAGCTCGATCCGGATCGCGAGGTCTCCCGCCGGATCTGGGAGGAGGACGGCTTCAGCCGCCAGTTCTGGTACTACCCCGTGGAGCGGGCCAAGACCACGGCCCGGGTGCTGGCCGTGCACCCCGGCCGGTACAACCGGAACAAGTACGGCCCGCACGTCCTCGTGGCCACCCTGCGGTACGGGAAGGGCCGGAGCCTCTTCGTGGGCGTCGACGAGCTGTGGCGGCTCCGCTGGTGCTTCGGGGACCGCTACTACTACCGCTTCTACGGGGAGGCCATCCGCCTCCTCGCCACCTACCGGCTCCTGGGAGGGAACCGGCGCTTCAAGTTCTTCCTGGAGAAGAACCGGTTCTTCCTCGGCGACCCCGTCACCGTGTCCGCGGAGATCTACGACCGGGACTTCAACCCCTCCGTGAAGGAGACGTGGCCCGTCACCCTGCGCACCCCGGACGGCCGCGAGCGGGAGCTCCGGCTGGTCCTGGACCCCGAGCACCCCGGGAACTACCGGATCACGTTCACCGTGAACCAGGAGGGGACCTACGTCCTCGGCGCGGACGTGGGGGACGAGGAGGAGGGCCGTCCCGTGAAGCGGTTCCGGGTGGAGTACGCCACGGAGGAGATGCGCAACCCCCTCATCGACCGGGAGACGATGGAGGCCATGGCCCGCGAGTCCGGCGGGAGGTTCCTCCCGCTCTACGACCTGGGAGCCCTGCCGGACGCCGTCCCCTCCCGGTCGGTCTACGTCTCCACCGAGGTCCGCTCCCGCGACCTCTGGGACCGGTGGTGGGTCCTCCTCCTCTTCACGGCCCTCCTGGCCGCGGAGTGGATGCTCCGCAAGCGCTACCGGCTCCTCTGACGGCCTTCCTCAGCGCCCCTCCAGGGACGAGAAGAGCCGGATGAGGCCGCCCGCGTTCGCCGTCAACCTCACCGCGTAGGAGCGACCCTCCGAGGTGTAGCTCACGACCACGGGGAGAGGGGGGCCCTCGCCCAGGTCGGGCAGCTCGCCCCGCTGCTCCTCGGGCAGAACGTCCCTCATCATGTCGAAGAGCCCTCCGAGGAAGCTCCGGAGCTCCAGCCGGAGGAGGAACTTCTGCCGGCCCCCCGCGGCCGCCATCTCCCGGACCAGCGAGTTCGAGGAGCCCTCGCCGGAGGCGGCCGCGATCGCCTGCAGGAGGAACCGCTCGTCTCCC
>JAOZQC010000463.1 GCA_029932425.1 Planctomycetota bacterium
GCTCGCGGCGACCGGCGCCACCGTCGAGGAGCACGCGGTCCGCACGGCCCGGGCCACGGCCCGGGCGACCGGGTTGCTCGCCCGGGCCGACGACTCCGGGCTCGTGGTGCCGGCGCTGGGAGGGGAACCCGGCGTGAGGTCGGCCCGCTACTCGCCGGAGGGGACCGACGCGGCCAACCTCGCCCGGCTCCGTGCGGAGATCCTCCGGCGCGGCCTCTCGCGTCCCGCGGCTCGGTTCGTGTGCGTGGTGGCGGTGGCTTCTCCCCGGGAGGTGCTCCGGGTGGAGCGTGGCGAGGCGGAGGGGTGGCTCCTTTCCGAGCCGCGCGGGGAGAACGGTTTCGGGTACGATCCTCTCTTCTTCTCCCCGGAGCTGGGAAAGACCTTCGCGGAGGCCTCCGCGGTGGAAAAGGCGGGCGTGAGCCATCGAGGCCGGGCCTTCCGGCGGATCCGAGACTGGTTCGAGGGTCGATCGTGAAGAGCGAAAGGTGGGTCAAGGAGAACCTGGAAGCCATCGCCATCGCCGTGGTGATGGCCCTCGTCATCCGCCAGTTCTCCACGGAAGCCTTCAAGATTCCCACGGAGTCGATGGCGCCGACCCTCTTCGGGGACCGGCTGGGCGGGACGGGGGACCGCATCCTCGTCGACAAGGTCGGCTACCTCCTCGGCCGGCCTTCGCGCTTCGACATCGTGGTCTTCAAGTACCCCCTGGACGAGACGGAGAACTACATCAAGCGGCTCGTGGGCCTGCCCGGGGAGACGCTCACGATCCGGGACGGCGACCTGTGGATCGACGGGAAGATCGCCCGGAAGCCGGAATCGGTGCAGGACGATCTGTTCTTCGAGGTCTATCCCGGTCCCGGGCCGGGAAGCGAGCGGGAACGGGAGCGGGCGGCGACCTCCCGCTGGAGCCTCCCGGGAGGATCCTGGCGGCGCATCGAGGGGGGGTTCGAGGTCCGGGCGCCGGAGCGGGAATCGCTGGCGGAGTACGGTCCCCGGATCACCGACGCCTACCCCTGGCGGGCGGAAGGCTACGGACCGCACGAGGTCGGGGACGTCCGGCTCTCCTTCGAGGTGACCCCGAGGGCCGGACGCGTCCTCGCGGAGATCGTGGACAACGCACGGCTCCACCGCCTGGTCCTGGCCGTGGGGGAGGGGCGGTCCTTCGTGCTGAGCGGCGGCGTGCGCCTCGATCTTCCGGGCGTGGTACTCCCCCCCGGGAAGGCCTCGGAGGTCTCGTTCGCCAACGTGGACGACGCCCTGCTGCTGGGGATCGCGGGGAAGGAGTTCCGGTTCGAGTACACGGGGCCCGAGGATATCGATCACACCCGCGACGCGGTGCGGTTCGGCGTGGAGAACGGTGAGGCCTCCTTCACGGGGATCCGCCTCTACCGGGACGTCTACTGGGTGGACGAGGGAGTGTGCGAGGGCGTGAAGATCCCGCCCGGCCACTACTTCATGCTCGGCGACAACTCCCGCGACTCCAAGGACAGCCGCAAGTGGAACGTCCACGTGGTGGAGATGAAGGACGGGACGACCTACCGCTACACGTTCGCGCTCCACGACGGCCTGCGGAACCGCCGGCCGGGCCCGGGGCGCGGGACCTGGAGCTTCCGCGACTGCCGCGGGATCATGCACACGATCCGGCGGGCGGACATCCGCCGGGAGTACGAGGTGGACGCGCCTTTCGTGCCCGCCGCCAACCTCATCGGGAAGGCGTTCTTCGTGTTCTGGCCGATCAATCCTTTCGCCCGGAACCGGTTCCGGATGAGGTTTCTCCATTGACCCCTGCGCGGGAGACCGGCTGACATGGCCTTGCTCTCCGTCGAGGGACTCGTGAAGAGCTTCCGGGGAAGGCGGGTGGTGGACCGCGTCTCCTACGAGGTCTCCACCGGCGAGATCGTGGGCCTCCTCGGCCCGAACGGCGCCGGGAAGACCACCTCCTTCCGGATGACGGTGGGCATGCTCCGCCCCGACGAGGGGACGGTGCGGTTCGCGGGGCGGGACGTGACCCGGGCTCCCATGCACCGCCGGGCCCGGCTCGGCATGGGCTACCTGGCCCAGGAACCTTCGGTGTTCCGGGGGCTCTCCGTGGAGGACAACCTCCGGGCGATCCTCGAGGTGGAGGTCCGCGACCGCGCGGAGCGCGAGGAGATCCTCGACGCCCTGATCGACGAGCTGGGCCTCGGGCGGGTCCGGAAGTCCCGGGCGAGCGTCCTCTCCGGGGGGGAGCGGCGGCGCCTGGAGATCACGCGGGCCCTCGTCACCCGGCCCTCCCTGATCCTCCTGGACGAACCGTTCTCGGGGATCGATCCCATCGCGGTGGCGGACCTGCAGGAGATCGTCCGGGACCTGAAGCAGCGCGGAATCGGGGTCCTCCTCACCGATCACAACGTGCGCGAGACGCTGAGCGTCACGGACCGCTCCTACATCATCTACCGCGGTCGCATCCTGCGCCACGGCACGAGCGCCGCCCTCATCCGGGACGAGCTGGTCCGGAAGATCTACCTCGGCGAGAAGTTCCGCATGCCCGAGCTCGACTGAAGCGTCGCCGGCGGGCCGCCGTGCGGCGAGGAGGGGGTCGGCCGCGGTACGCGGCCGGCGGGGGAGGATCTGCCTCCCCCGGCGAAAAAAGGACAGCGCGGGCGTGCCCGTCGCAGTTGGGCTGCGGGTGTGCCCGCGCTGTGCTCCAGGTCGTGAAGACCTGCGACCGTCCCGCACCTTCGGGTCGATCCCTTCCGCCGCGGCGTTCGTGATCCGGGGGGCGATGCAGGCAAGTGCATCTCCCGAGGTGCTCCCCTCACCACACGCGGCGGGAAGGGCCGACGCGGCGACGACGACGAACACGGCCCGGGAGAGCCGAACCCCCTCTCCGGATCGCCACTCCTCGCTGAGCGGGCAAGACGGAACACGGCTCTGTTCCCGACATCCCTGACCATTCCCGATGCCCCCGGCGCTCCCCTGCAGGGAACCCCACCTTCTCTCCCGATTCTACGGATGATGCTCCGGGAGACCATTCCCCGGCTCTTCCTCAGTCCCGGTGACCACGAAGGAACGGACACCTGGCATGCTGACCAACGCCGGCAGCTCTCCCGCCCTCCCGCCCGCGTCAACCGGGTGGGCAACCGATGCTTGCCGTACGGTCCACCGGGCGGATACCCGCCCGGACCCCGGTTTCCAGGAACGGACTCCCCGATGGCCGGCAGGTGCGCAAGTCTTCCCCTTTGCGGAATGCGCAGCT
>JAOZQC010000464.1 GCA_029932425.1 Planctomycetota bacterium
CCACTCCACCGGCTCGCCGAAGGGAACGCCGTCGTCCCCGGCGGGGTCCCCGCCGAAGAAGCCGCAGAGGAGATCGAGCACCTCCCCCAGGTTCACGAAGGCCCCGAAGCGCACCCCCGGCAAGACGGTACCGATTCCCGGTAAGCAAGTGACCGCCGGCGGACGGTCCGGAACCGCCGCCCCTCCGCGCATCCCGTTGCCGCGGCGGCGCTTGGGCGCCGTCGCCTCCTCGGGCATGGGGGTTGCTTCCCGTCGCGCGTCGGGTAGGGCGGGGGCCCGGGAAACGGAAGGAGGCCCATCCATGCAGCGCGCGCTTCTCGTCTTCCTCCCCCT
Organism: Planctomycetota bacterium; assembly: GCA_029932425.1. Lineage (GTDB taxonomy): Bacteria > Planctomycetota > JAJSAM01 > JAJSAM01 > JAJSAM01 > JAOZQC01. Next base: position 334 of record JAOZQC010000464.1, read on the forward strand.
CCTCGCGCTCCTCGCCGCGCCCGCCCGGCCGGCGGCGGCCCGCGACGCGGGGGTGCGCATCGAGCTCTACCTCGAGTCCGGCCAGGTCCAGGCCGGGGGGACGGTCACCGCGGCCGCGGTGGTCACCAACCCCACGCGGACGGACCGGTTCGTGATCGTCACGGGTTTCCTCGCCCCCGTGCGCGAGCCCATCCTCATCCCGCCGGTGCGGCCCTGGGAGCGGTTCGTCTGGGAGATCCTGGCCGAGATCAGCGAGGACAGCGAGGTGATCCACGTCCCCGCCGGGCAGAGCCGGGCGGTGAAGCTCTCCATCGAGGTCCATCCCCGCGTCCACGGCCGCTTCGACGTGGTGGCCACGGCCCGGACGCTCTCCGGCGAGACGAGCGCCCGGAAGAGCGTGGTCTCCCGGATCACCGCCCCTCCCTCGAGCGGAGGCGTGCTCGTGCACGGGAAGGTGTACGAGCTGGGGACCTGCCGGCTGCTCGTCACCGACGACGGCCACCTCTACGAGCCGGAGGGGCCCCGGGCCGACGAGATGTTCCGGCTGCTCGACCTGATCTCCCCGCGTCCGGACGGGGTCACCGTCCTCGGCGGGATCCGGGAGAACACCTCCGGCTGCTTCGGCGTGGAGCTGGAGGTCGACCTCTTCCGCTTTGATCGCGAGCCGGGTACCCCGGTGGGGGTCCGCTGGCGCTCCCTGGCCCGGGGCTCCACCGTGAAGCCGTACCCGGGCCCCGACGAGGAGGTGATCCGCAACGCCGCCCGCTTCGAGGAGGTGGTGAAGGGTCTGGGGGCGAAGCTCACGGGCCGGAAGCCGAACTTTCGGAAGGAGATGGCGGTCCTCGTCTCGGCGCAGGGGAACCTCCTCACCCGCGCCTGCGTCACCCGCGTGGTGGAGGAAGGGGGGGAGCTGGTCGTCCACTACCTCGTGACCCGCGGGCTCTCCCCGATCCTCGCCGCGGACCGCGTGACGGACGCCGTGGCGCCCGAGGTGATGGCCCGCGGCTACCACCTCGTGGCCCTCCCGAAGTACGGCGGGCCCGTCCGCTTCGTGCGACACGAGGTGGACATCCGCACTGACGCCCCGAAGACCGGGGTCCTCGACGTGGCGGAGGACCTGGTCCTCACCCAGGCGAGGCGGATCCCGGCGGCCAGCGCCATCGGGAAGGCCCTGCGGAAGAAGGAGAGGGACCGCCGGAGGACGCTGCTGCGGTCCGTGAAGTGATCCTCTCCGGGGGATGCGATCCCCGGGGAGCAAGGAAACGTCTCCGCCGCGCGTGACGGCGGGACCGGGACCCCCGGCACCTACCCGCCGGGGGTTCCCGGAAACTCCACCCGGCGGATGCGCCCGGCGGCCGCGTCCACGAGGAGGATCCCGCGGACCCCGAAGACACGCGCGTACTCCAGGAGCTGGCGGCGGGTGGCCCGGTTGGCGGGGCTCGCCGCCTCCGCCCCGCCCTTGAACTCGGCCACGTACCTCCGGAACCACCGGCGCACCAGGGCGTCCGCCCGCACCTCGAAGGTGACGGGACGTCCGTCCACCCGGATCCGGCCCCGGCCGCGGACCTGGGTGTCGAGCACCCGGTACCCCGCTTCCCGCAGGAGGTCCAGGGCCCGCTCCTCCCCGGCCCGGCCGAGGGCCCGGTGCACGGCCATCCGGCGCCGGGTCCGCCGCCGGGCGGCGAGGCGCCCGAGGACGAGGCCCGCACCGACGAGAAACGCCGCGGTGACGGCGGCGGCGGGAATGCGGATGTCCATGGAGAGAGGGTACCGCCCCGGGGGGACAGGCCCCGGTCCGCGGCCGACTCCCTCCTCGCCGCCCGGCGGCGGGCGCCTTCGGCGCCTGCTCCCGCAGAATCCGCGCGCCGCGCGAAGATACGGAAGGTCAGCAAGTATATCGCGGGCATGCCCGCGATGTGCTGTGAGCGATGTTCCGGATCCTCAGCGAGACCTGAGAGCCTCGATGCCTACTCTCCGTCGAGGAACACCCAGTGATCACCATTCTCACCTTCACCTTCGTAGAGGATCGAGTGCCAGAGCGAGTAGATGTCGTGCCCAGCGGCGTTCTTCTCGATGGTCAGCCAGCCGCCGTCGATCGAGGCCGTCCAGCCGGCATCGTCCAGAGCGTCGTGAATCTTCTGAAGAAGCTGTGACGCGCTATCGCCTGCCAGGAAGAGGACCTTCACCTCGGAGGTGCTCGTCGTGATCGTGTGGTTCACAGTGTCCCACTTGATCCCGAAGGCCACGAGGGTGATGCTTCCCCCCCGAGTCGCGCCGTTACGCTCGATGCGCATCCTCTTCTTCAGGGGTTTCGGCGCCACCGACTGGTACTGGATCGTCAGTGAGTCGGTGGTCCCGTTCACGGACACTTGTTTGTTGGAGGCTCCGCCGTCGAGCTTCTCGATGCCGAAGAAGTTGATCTGGCCGCCGCTGATCGAGAAGTCCGTTCCCTCCACCCAGCCCGCGTTATTCAGAAGAAGCCTGTAGTATGCTCCGATCCCGGCCGTCGTGCTGTTCTTTGGAAAGTTGTGGCGCCCATCGACGGTGTTGTTACCTGAGGGGCCGTTGACGATCTCCTTCTTCCCGTTCTTCTTCACGGTAAGAGTGGTCATCACAGGCCCACCAGTTTTGGATCCCGCCACCTGGAAGGTCACGGTTCCGTTGGTCGTCGCACCTTGTGCGAGACAATCATTCGCCGCAACGCCCAGGAAGATGCAGATTGAAACGGCCGCTACGGCCTTGCGGAAGAAACTCATGTTCTTCTCCTTTTCTGTACTACTGCCGTTCCGAATCGTATCCGTTCAGGTCCTGTATCCGTAACGCTTACCCCGGGACTTCTGGAAACCTCATGGCCTGCCCCGGCGCTGCGCGTGGGCAGCGGCACCGGGGCCACCGGT
>JAOZQC010000465.1 GCA_029932425.1 Planctomycetota bacterium
GCCCCCTTCCCGGCCGGGGTTCCGTCCTCCCGGAGGACCCCGCGAGGCCGGCGGGGTCAGCCCTGCACGGAAGGGACCCAGGCCGTGGTGCGCCCGGCCAGGGTGAGGTGCTCGATCGCCTCTCCCCGGGCGGTCCGGGCATCCGCCCGTCTTCCCCAGCGCTGGTGGAAGAGCCAGGTGCGGGGAAAGCGGCGCTTGTCCGCGTCCACCCGGACCGCGGTGGTCACCACGTGGCGGAGCTTCCGGCGCAGCCGCGCCACCTCCTCCGGGCCGAGGGACCCGGCGGGCCGCCGGGGATCGAGGCGTGCCTGGTACAGGACCTCGTCGGCGATCCAGTTCCCCACCCCGGCCGCGAAGGACTGGTCGAGGAGGAGACCCTTCAGGCGGATCTTCCGTCCCCGGAGCCTCTCCGCGAGGACAGGAGCCGGGGGGAGGTCGAGAAGGGGGTCGAAACCCAGGCGCGAGACCGGAGGCTCGCCGGCGGGATCGTTCCGCAGGCGCACCCGCCCGAGCCGTCTCTTGTTCGTGAGGCAAAGCTCTCCACCGTCCTCGAAGACGAGGCGCAGCTTGGTGAACCGGGGAGGCCAGGCCCGATCCGGGAGCCGGGGACCGGAGGCCGGGAGGAGGGGAGCCTCGTCGCGCGCCCGGAAGGCCCCCGTCATGCCGAAGTGGAAGAGAGGCCACGGCCGCGCGTCGAGCTCGAACCAGACGTACTTGCCGCGGCGTCGCACCGCCCGGACCTCCCGGCCCAGGAGGGCGCGGTGCAGGCGCGCCGGCCCCGCCCCCTCGAAGATGATCGGATCCCGGGCGCACCGCACCCGGACCACCCGGCGGCCCCGCGCGATCCGCTCCGCCAGCCTTCGGCCCCTCTCCACCTCCGGCAGCTCCGGCACCTGCGTTCCCTCCCCGGCCGAACCTCGCGGTCTACTTCCGGTAGTCGATCCGGCAGCCGCAGCCGTCCCACATGCGCTCGTAGGCGGTCCGGCGGTCCGCGATGAATCGTTCCGCCTCCTCGAGCGACGCCGCGAGGCGGACCAGGTTCTGGCCTTCCGGGGTCTCCTCCAGCACCAGGAGACGATCCGAAAGGGAGAGGACCCGGATCGGTCCGCTCATGGACATGGAGACCTCCTTCACGATGTCTGCGGCGGCGAGGAGGGCCTCCCGGTCTCCCGTGTCGAGTTCCACCACGGACTCCCTCGCGAGACGGTCGGTCAGCTCGGCGGGGTTCATCCCCGGGCGCTCCCGATGGGATTCCACGGAGCGTCCTCGAGGCCGAGCTCGGTGAGCCAGAGCTTCGCCGGGTGGTTCAGGTGGAACTCGTCCGGGCGGTCGGGACCCACGAGGACCACGGGGCAGGGCAGGCGATCCGCGAACTCCTCGATGGACCGGTTGCCGAAAGGGCAGTACCGGTGCTCGTAGGCGAGCACCAGGATATCGAACTCGCGCTGGAAGAGGCAGCTCCTGAGCTCCGGGGTCTCGTCCCCGAGGCAGATCCGGAAGCCGGCCTCGACGAAGTCTCCCAGGTGCTCCTCGTAGTAGAAGCGGACCCGCCGCTCGAGGTCGATCTCCTCCTCCTCCGAGATCCGGAACATCTCGCCCCGCCGGCCGCGCGTCTCGTGGCCCGTGCACGGGGCCGTGGGAAAGACGAAGATGTCGAGCTTCGCATCGTGCCGCCGCGCAAGGTCCAGGGCGAACTGGAAGGCCCAGTCTCCCACCTCCGACATCCGCGCGCAGTAGCCCACCGCCACGAGCTTCTGTCTCGCCATGGCTTTTCCTTTCTCCCTCGAAGTCGGCCCGGGAATCAGCCTCCCGCCAAGGCGGCGAGAGCGGTGAGGAAGGTGAGGACCAGGGTGACGGGACCCATGACGAGGTGGATCCGGCGGGCCCACCGACCCAGGTTGGTGCCCCTTCGGAGCAGGACCCCCGCCCCGCAGGTGCCCGCTCAGCCCGCGGAGAGAAAGGCCAGGACGGAGAGGATCTTCAGGGTCATGGCGAACCTCCTCCGGAGGCGGTCCTACCGCCCATGTCCTCCGAAACCGTGACCATGCCCGTGCCCATGGCCCTCGTCGGGATGGTCGCAGGTGCTGTCGCCGGCCTCCAGGGTCCCCTCGACGTACGCCTTCGCGAGAGAGACCGGATCACCCCGTGGGACCCCGAGGACGACGCGGATGCCCCGTTGCTCGAGAAGCCCGATGGCGCGAGGGCCCATGCCGCCGGTCAGGATGACGCTGGCTCCCCGGTCGGCGATCCACGCCGGGAGAAGACCCGGCTGGTGGGGAGGCGCGGGCTCCCGCGACTCGCTCAGGATCGACTTCGTGGCTTCCTCCACGTCCACGAAGACGAACTCCTCGCACCGTCCGAAATGGGAGGAGAGCTGGCCCCCATCTACGGGTATGGCGATTCTCATGACGTACCTCGCTGGAGCCGGAAGAATGCGGCGTCGCCGTCCAGTCTAGCCTGTCCCGGAAGGAAGCCAAGTTCCGGAGGAGCAAGGCGCGAGAGGTGGTTGCATTTGTGCAAAAGGTGAGAGGTTAAAGCATTGCATACAGGCACCCCATAGCTCCTGCTCCCTGTTCGAATGTCCCTGTAACACACGTGAGAATAAGTCGTTACGCCTTTTCTCCAAGATCGGCACTCGGTTTGTCGGGGAGGATTGCAGAAGACATGGGTCGTTCCGGCCGAGGACGGTCGGAAAAGGAGAGCGAAGTCATGAAGATCGCTGTCACCTCGAGCGGGCCGGGGCTGGATGCGCGAGTGGATCCCCGATTCGGCCGGGCCCCGTGGTTCGTGATCGTCGACGGGGACACGAACGAAGAGAAGAGCTTCGAAAACACGAGCCGGGAACTTCCCGGGGGCGCGGGCATCCAGGCCGCGCAGCAGGTGCTGGACCAGGGGGTCTCCGTGGTGGTCACCGGCCGGTGCGGGCCGAACGCCTGGGACGCCCTGTCCGCCGCCGGAGTGCGGATCGTGTCCGGAGCCTCGGGGACCGTGCGGGATGCCCTCGAAGCCTGGCGACAGGGGCGCCTGAACGCGGAAGCCGGGCCCGGTCCCGCGGGAGGGTTCGGCCGCGGCATGGGCGGTGGTCGCGGGATGGGCGGTGGCCGCGGCGGAGGCCGCGGTGGCGGGATGGGCGGTGGTCGCGGCGGAGGCCGCGGTGGCGGGATGGGCGGTGGTCGCGGCGGAGGCCGCGGTGGCGGGATGGGCGGTGGTCGCGGCGGAGGCCGCGGTG
>JAOZQC010000466.1 GCA_029932425.1 Planctomycetota bacterium
GGCACGAGCACCCTCCCGTCCGGGAGAAGGCCGGCCCGGCCGTCGTCCCGCCCCGCCGCGAGGTCGGGGAGCGCCCGGAACGTCTCCGGACCGGGGTCGAAGAGCTCCACCGCCTTCGGGATCACGTCGGGACCGCCCCCCGGGTCCCGCTCGCCCCCCAGGATCAGCAGCTTGCCGCCGGGGAGGAGGAAGGCCCGCCGCCGCGGATCGTAGAGTTCCGCGGTGGAGGTGGTGCCGAGCCAGGCCGCCACCCGGCTCTCCGCGCTCCGGGTGCCTCCCGCCACGAGCACCCTCCCGTCGGGAAGCACCGCGGCGGCGTGAAAGCAGCGGGCGACCCGCATCTCCCCCACGGGCCCGGAGAGACCGCACGAGGGGGGAGGGCGCCACTCCACGTCGAGGCGGTACCGCCCGGGGTCCCCCGCCCCGCAGGTGATCCTGATCCCCACCGCCCCCGGCGATCGGATCCAGGCCGCGAGCCGCTCCACGGGGGCCGCCCCGGAGACCCGGTTGTCCCTTCGGGCGGTGGCGAGAGGCCCCCCCTCCGGGACGGCGAGCCCCAGGTCCAGGTCCGAGCCGCGATCCATGGCGAGCCGGACGCGGAGGAGCCCCGGGCGGCGCACGGCCAGCCGGTAGAGGGCGCGATCGCCGGGCCGGGCGAGGGCGCCCGAGGCGGCGGCGCGGGACCGGGCGTCCAGCTCGAGCGGCCGCGCCGTCCCTCCCCCCGCCGCCCCCGCCCCGAGGGCGGGGAGGAGGAGCAGGAGAGGCGGGAGAACGCCGCCCCGCCTACCCATCCTCGCGCCCCGGGTTCCCCTGCGGTCTCGAGTTCAGCCACAGGATGCCGCCGAGGACGAGGATTCCCACGCCGGCCAGGATCTCGGGGAGGAGAGGCGGGAGCCGGACCCCGGTGCCGAAGATCCGGAGGCTCTCCTCCGTCAGCCCGAAGAGGATGAGCACGCCGAGCACCAGCTCGAAGATGGCGGCCCCCGTGATGAGCCCCGCCGCGGAGAGGATGGACTCGTGGCCCTGGCGGTCGAGCTTCCGTTCCGCGTGCCAGCGGAACAGCGCCCCGAGGAGGATGCCCACGCCGAGGGAGGCGGGGAGGTAGATCCCCACCGCGAGCGCCATCGAGGGGAGCGGCACACCCTTGCGATGCCCGAGGATCTCCATGAGCACCGCGAGGAGACCCACACCCAGGCCGAGCAGGATCGGCCACCAGGGGAGGTGGTGCTCCAGGAGGAGCCCCTCGATGAGGGTGGCGAACATCTTCCCCTGGGGAGCCACGAGCTGGTCGCTCCCGAGCGTGTACGCCTCGTGCGCCACGTAGAGGACGAGCGGGACCACCAGGCATCCCCCCAGGAGCCCGAGGAGCTGGGCCCGGAAGCCGTCCTGCACGCGCATCCCGCAGAGCTGGAGGGTCTTGTAGTCCTGGCTCGAGTCGTTGGCGGTGCACACCGCCACGCAGGCCCCCACCAGGAGGGGGGTGAGGAGGAGGACATCCTCCAGGCGGCGGTGCCCCAGGAGGTAGGCCACGAGGCAGAGGGCCAGGGTGGTGACGAAGATCGTCCCGGAGACGGGCGAGGCGGAGCTGCCGATCTGGAGAGAGAGGAGGGCGCCCAGGGCGGTCATGAGGAGGGCCATGACGAGCACGGTGGCCCCCATGGCCGCGATGAAGCCGACTCCCGCGCGCGTGGTGAGGAGCCAGAGGATCAGGATCCCGAAACCCAGCGCCACCGCCCGGAGCTGTCCCCGCTTCCGCGCCGGATCCACCTCGATGAGCCCCGGGTCCCCGATCCGGGCGAGCGCCTCCTGGGGGATCTTCGCCCGGGCGAACTTCGCCAGGGAGTAGATGACGGCCACCGTCATGGCCCCGCCGCCCACCCAGCGCATGGAGTTCTCGGGGAACCGCAGGGCCATCTCCCCGGCGGGCACCCCGGCCAGGAGCCAGTCCCCGATGAGCCGGAGGAAGCTGCCCCCGAACACGAGGAGGGCGGTGGCGAGGGTGAGCAACCCCCCGATCCCGATGAAAATGGGGGAGAACGGGAGTCCCAGGCTGAAGGACCGCCCGCTCGTGGGCTCGGACCGGGAGAAGAGGGAGACCGACTCTCCGGCCAGCCCGATCTTGACGAGCAGGGGGCTCACGAAGCTCGCCGCGAGCCCCGCGAAGAGGGAGCGGCCCAGGCGGGGCCTCCGCGCGGACTCCGCCACCGCGGCCTCGATCATCGTCTCGCAGGCGCGAGCCTCCGGGGCGGGCAACGTGGGATCGGAGAGGAACTTCTGGGTGGCGAGCCCCACGAACCCGAACCCGATGAGGGCCCCGGCCACGCTGAGGACCATGAGCGTGAGGATGTCCACAGGCGGCACGGGCATTCCCCGGTCCGCGTAGAGGATCTGGACCACGGGGGCGGTGAAGATGACTCCCGCCGTCACCGCCATCCCCGCGGAGCCCGCCACCTGGGAGATGTTCAGGAAGCGCACCCCGCCCGGCCCCGCCGCCCGCTTCGCGAAAAGCCCCCAGGCCACGAGGATCACCAGCGGGCTGACCCCCGGGGTGATGCCGGCCTTGAGCCCGGCGATGACGAGGGCCCCGGCGAGAACGGTGGAGATGGCGACACCGAAGATGAGCGGGAACAGGTCCTTCTTCATGGGCCTTCCTTCCTCGTCCCCGGGCCGGGGACGGACCGTTGGGGGCGCAGCATTCTATGAAAGCAAGGCCGCCGGCGAAAGCCGCGGGAGCGCCGCGAGATCGGAAAGGGCGGAGGGGTTTGGCGCCCGAGGCGGCGGTTGCGGGGCCGTGTCCTGGATTTGCGGGCCATGGGGCCGTACCCCAGATTTGCGGGCCATGGGGCCGTACCCCAGATTTGCAGGAGATAGGGCCGTACCCCGGATTCTCATATGCTTGGGGGATGGCGATACGGCTTTCGTTTCACGGCGCGGCGGGGACCGTCACCGGCTCCCGGCATCTCCTGGAGACGGAGCACGGGACGGTGCTCGTGGACGCGGGGCTCTTCCAGGGGCTGAAGAGGCTCAGGCTCCTGAACTGGGAACCGCCCGCCTTCGACCCCTCCGCCGTCGACCACCTGCTTCTCACCCACGGGCACATCGACCACGTGGGGTACCTGCCCCGGCTCGTCCGCCTGGGGTTCCGGGGGCCGGTGTGGTGCTCGGTGGCCACCACCGACCTGGCTCCCCTTCTCCTCCGGGACGCCGCCCGGATCCAGGAGGA
>JAOZQC010000467.1:0-2447 GCA_029932425.1 Planctomycetota bacterium
ACCCCCTCCTCGCCGCATTGCGGCGGGCGCCTGCGGCGCCTGCTCCCGCCAAAATCTGCGAGCTGCGCGAAGATTCCGAAGGTCAGTGGTACAGAGCGGTGAAGGAGGCTGCCCGCCGCGCGGCCCCGAAGAAGGGGGCCACGTGCCGAACCCTCCGCCGCTCCCTCGCCGCCCATCGCCCGGAATCCGGCCGGGACATCCGGACGATCCAGAAGCTCCTGGGCCACGAGGACTTGAAGACGACCATGATCTACACCCATGCCCGGAACCTGAGCGCCCAGGGCGTCCAGAGCCCCCCGGACCGGGGCGAGGCGGGGGGAGGAAGACGAGAGGGGCGGGGCCATTCCGAGAGCGGAAACCGGACGAGAGGGTGGGCCGAGAACGCCTCGGAGAGGAAGGCCGGCAACAGGAGCGGAGGGAGCGGCAGGGGGACGGGAACGACGAAACCGGCAGGGCCCGGGGGCAACGAGGACCGAGGGCATGAGAGCCAAGCCCAAGACCGCGCGAGGCACGGGAAGCGCGGCAACCGCGAGAAAGCCGGCAGGGCTGCCCGATTGTGATACTGCGAGCGCTCGCAGCACAACACCCCAGGGCAAGACCGAGGAGTCGATGCAAGAGATCACGAAGAAGGAGGTTGGAGCGGCCGCCACGGAACCAGGCCGGCTGTTATGCCGACAGGGATCCGCAGGATAACGGAGATATGCAGAACCAGATAATCGGAGTTGGGAGGATCAGTGCATGTCGAGGCTCAGTGACAACGGCCTCGCGATGAAGGAGACTCGTGAAACTGCCTGCCGTTGAACGCGCGGTAGTAGACGCGGCCAAGATACGCGACTACCTGCTCTCCGATTCGCATCCTGTTGGCAGGTTCAAGGCTGCCTTCTTCCTGGCCTTGGGCTATTCGGCTGCCGACTGGGAGGTGCTTGCGGAGGACCTTCGGAGCCACGCGGCGGCCAACGACGCGGTTGCCGGTGTGCCCAGCGAGTACGGTCAGAAGTATGAGGTCCGTGGTAGGATCGGGAGCCCAGCCGGCAAGGGGGCCATCCTCGTGGCGGTGTGGATCGTGCTTCGCGGTGAGGACTTCCCCCGCTTCGTGACGGCCTTCCCGGGAGCAAGATCATGAGATTCAAGGAACTCCAGACGGTGGTTCTGAACCGGGACCTTCCCGAGCATGGACTCCGCAGAGGCGACCTCGGAGCTGTCGTCCAGGTTTACGAGCCGGATGGGCTCGAAGTCGAGTTCGTCAGCGCATCCGGAAAGACGGAAGCGCTCGTGACGCTGAAGGACGCCGACGTCCGAGCGGTTGCGGACGGCGACCTCATCGCAGTGAGAGAGCTTGACCGCTCTGCATGACGCAACCGCCCCACAAGCCGTTCCAGCCGGCCGGCTCCGCCGACAGCTGAACGGCAAGACGTTAGGCAGGTAAGGCCTTGGGTATGAGCGGATGCAGAATCATCGTCGGGGGGATCATGCTCGCCCCGCTTGCGCTCTTGGTAGCGCTCTTCGCCGTGTCGCGGCGGGCCGGGCTTGTGGGCCTGGGGTTTGTCCTCGCTGTGGTGGGGTTGTACTTCGGCGCGGGTTTCCTTCTCGAGCGAAGTCGCCGGTGTTGCCCTTCGTGTAAGGTCAAGAAGCTAAAGTGTATCAACTCGTTTCGAGCCAATCCGCCGCCCAATTGGTCCTTCTTCCGGTGCGAGAACTGTGGCAGTGAATTCGTGGAGGTCCACGGCGAACCCGGGTTGGTCGAGAGAGAGAAGTCGCATTTCAAAGATGCAGACGGCTGGGTGGCTACCTGACAAGCCGCTGCAGCGGGCGGTCCGCTACGGGGTCCGCCGCTAGGCGCCGGAGCGTTGGGCCGGATTCCTGAACAGAGACGGGAACCCGCCCGACGGGGCCGAGGGGGGGCTGTCGGTTCGGGCGGATCGGTACCATTGCCATCGTTACGGCAGCGTGCCTTGCGGGCTTGACCTGTTCGGGGCTGCCATTGTAGGCGGGCGGCCTTCGGAGCGGCCTCGCGCTTGGGGCGGGCCGGGGCCCGTGGGGGCGGTGTCGTCCGCAGGAGGGGGGCTTCCGCCGCGGCCTCCGTTCGGGCGCGTGAGAACCTGAGGGAGGACCCGTCCGTCTCCTTCCGGGTGACGGCCGGGCGGTGTGCTTCCCGCCCGGGAAGGAAGGATCCTCGGGCTCTCGCCGGAAGACCGGGCTCTCGCCGTTCTCCCGGGACCGTCCGCCGCGCGCCGGGAGCGATGTGCGACGGGTCTCCGGCGGAGGGCATCCAGCGCCGGCGGGGGGGGCTGCCCTGAAGGTCGCTCCGGCGGGTGCCGGCTGCCCGGGAGCGCATCCTTCGCCCGTTGCCGGTCCCCCGGGGGCCCACATCCCCCCGTCCCGCTCCCGCCGTCGGCCACGGGTGTGCGGGGACGTGGAAGGCGGAGGTTCGCGACCGGGTGCAGGGT
>JAOZQC010000467.1:2457-3221 GCA_029932425.1 Planctomycetota bacterium
CCCCGGTCCGGCGGGCAGCGGGTCGGGCCGGCATACTGGCCGTGGACCGAGAACGGGAGGCGAACATGCGAGCTACAAGAATCGCGATGGTGGCGGCGCTCGGCGTCCTGCCGGTTCTCATGGAGACACCGCTCCAGGGGAAGGTGAAGTTCGAGAGCCTCGACGGAACCGACCTCGCCAGGCTCTCGACGGCCGCGGCCCTCGGAGGGGATGCGGTCGCGGAGGCCACGGGTTTCGCGGCGAGCGCGGGCGACCTCGGACTCGAGGCGGCCCTCCGGGAGCTGAGCCGGGATCTCTACCTGCTCGGGGAGGCCCCGGTGACGGCGACGAGGGCTACAAGGTCGAGAGGAAGGTCCGCGGGCACCGGGTGGTCGGGATGGTGGTCGCGCGCGAGGACGGGACCGTCGATGTGCTGATCGACGGACAGGGGCTGGACCCGGAGGAGTACATGCGGGGCGGCCCCCCGGGCGGGATCATGGGCGGCCTGCCGGGTGCGGTGGGGGGCACGGGCAAGCGGTTTGGCCGGTTGCTGGCGCGGCTCCGTGATTCCGGGGCCGGCCTGAGCGGGAAGGGGCCCGCCGGCGAGGTGCCCGGGCGTGCGTGTCGCCGCCTGGTGGAGGACCTGCTCAGCCGCCGGGCCGATCTGCCGGAAACCACCGCGCGGGGAGGCCGGAGCGACTTCCGGTTCACGGAGCAGACCGGGGATCCGACGTTCGGAACGGCCACCTGGTCCTTCCGCACGGCCGGGGGCCAGGAGTGGAAGC
>JAOZQC010000468.1 GCA_029932425.1 Planctomycetota bacterium
ACTCCTCTCGGTCCTGGCCCTGGTCCTCCTCTTCACCCCGAGCCTGAGGAAACGCGACGCCACCCTCATCCTCGCCTGCGTGGCGGTCTTCTTCGGGATCTGGATGGAGAAGGGGCTCGGCATGGTGGTCTCCGGCTTCATCCCCACCCCGGTCGGCGACGTCCCCACCTACACCCCCACGGGCACGGAGCTCCTCATCGCCCTGGGCATCTACGCCGTCGGCGCTCTCATCCTCACCGTCCTCTACAAGATCGCCGTCACCGTCCGCAAAAGAGAACCCGAGGCCGCCTGGTAACGAAAACCCAGGGTACGGCCCTATCGCCTGCAAACCTGGGGTACGGCCCTAATGCCCGCAAACACAGGGTCAGGCCTCAGGCCCTGCAGAAAACCCAGGGTACGGCCCTATTGCCTGCAAACCCGGGATACGGCCCGATCCATCTCCTCCGCTTGACCAGCGCGCAACCCACTTCCTCAACTCTCTGTTCTGGTGACCCCCCGGCTAGTCCGTGCCGCCACACGGCTTGCCTGTCGCCCTCCCCCCGGGTCTGCAACGCGGAGGAGGTCGTAGTCGATGGATCGCCGTCCGCCGCATTTTCGGCGAACCGCCCTCTCCAAGTTCCGGTCGCCGATCTCGCGGTCCCACTCCTTGGGTGACCGGCGCTACTTACTTGACAGGCCTCACCGTCCGGGCACTATCTGATCTCAGCGTGTGTATTCATCCCCCGAACATCGTGGAGCGGCCGATGTTCCTCGTAGGTGCCGAGAGATCCGGGACAACGGTTCTCCGCCTCATGCTGGATCATCACCCGGAACTGAGCTGGGTGCAGGAGTTCGAGTACTCCGTGGACATGATGTCGCCGGAAGGTGCCCCTCCGGACCTCACGGAATACCATCAATGGTTGGGAATACACCGCATATTCAGGGCGAGCGGGTTCTCCATCGATCCGTCGCTTTCCTACATCGATCTGGTGCGGAGTTTCCTGGAGCAGCGACTGCGAGCGAGCGGCAAGCGGAAGGTCGGTGCGACCGTGCATCGTCACTTCGACCGGTTGCTCAAGGTCTAGCCGAGAGCGAGGCTCCTTCACCTCGTGAGGGACGCTCGGGACGTCGCCCTATCGAACATCCGGATGGGATGGTCGGGAAACTGCTACACGGGTGTGGCGCGGTGGATCGAGGCGGAACAGCTCTGGTCTGCGCTCACTGACAAGCTGCCTGCCAGTGCGGCGCACGAGGTCCGGTTCGAGGATCTGGTGACGGATCCGCGCGCCGTCCTCGAGGGCACCTGCTCGTGCATCGGCATTCCCTACTCTCCCTCCATCCTCGACTACCATCGGGACACCACCTACGACCCCCCGAACCGCGCCGGTGTTCAGCGCTGGCGGAAAACTGCATCGGAGATGGACATCCCTCTTGTGGAGGCGCGTGCGGGGGACCTTCTTGCCGCTCGAGGTTATGACCACAGTGGCCTGCCTCCTCTCATCCTCACCCCGCAGATGCTTCGGAAGCTGCACCGCCAGGACCGGTGGTTCCGGCGCTTGCACAGGCTGAAGCGCTACGGACTTCGACTCTGGTTGGCGGATGTCGTCAGTTCTCGCACCGGTCCCTGGGGTTGGCATCGCCGGGTCCGTCTTCGGATGAACGAGATCGATCGCCTTCATCTGAAGTAGGAGGGTGAGAGGGATGCTCTCATCCGGCTCTCCGGATGCAATCCGGTACACTGCTCTCCTGTCCGGGGGTCGGGGGGAGACGGGAGGAGTCTCGAAGGGGATGAGGACGGCGGATCAGCCTCCCCCGGAACGCGTTTCCGCGCGTCCTCCCAGGGGAACGGGAAGCGCGGCGATACGGTGGTTCTCGATCTGGTGCATGACGACGAGGGGGGACACGCGGTACTTCCGCGCGAGACTCTCCACGCGCTCCTCCGGCACGTAGCGCTCGGCGGCGAGTTCGCGGTGAAGAAGCTGGGCGGGGAGAAGCAGTTCCGCGGCGAAGGCGCGGCTCTCCGCCTGGAAGAGGGTGTGGGAGCTGGTCAGCAGGGAGAACACGGACGCTCCGGATTCGGTGCCGGCGATCAATGCGTAGAGGGCGCGCGCGATCCGAAAACGCCGGGCGGGGAGAGCGCCGGAACCCGCCAGGAGGATCCCGGCGGAACCCCCCTCCGTGGCGCCGGCCACTGCGTCGAGCCGCGCCGACCGCAACCTTCGGATCGTCACGTCGCGGCTTGGGTCGAGCTTGAGCTTCGTCTCCATCACCTCCTCGAGATTCGGAGGATAATCATCCGGAATCTGCAGGGTTCGACGGAACTCCCGGGCTCGACGGTAGCCGGTTTCCCAAGGTAAACGGTCCCGGCGGAGGGGGGGAAGCCGCCGGCGAATGTCGAGGACCGCGGTTCGGTTCCTCTTCCGTGCGAGCAGATCGGTACCGGCGAGGATCCACTTGCGGCACGTGTCTAGCTCGTCCGCGCCGGCGGCCGCCGTCAGCTCATCGAGCAAGGGCTCGGGGAGCGTGCGGATCGCCGTCTCCACCGATTCCAGGGTCCGACCCTCGATGTCATAGGGATCCAGACCCAGGCGAGCCACGTGCCTGCAGAGCGACGGCTCCTGCTCCGCGGACCGGCCGATGGTGCGCCACTCCTCTTCAAGGCCTTCCCATCCCGTCTCCAGGCTCTCCCGGAGTCTTCCCAGGACGGTGGCCATGAACTCTCCGAGAGCGTTGCTGAGCGCTTCCGTCGAAAGGGAGACTTCGCCTTCCCCGAGGAAACGTACTCTCCGGTGAGGGAGCGGCGAAGGATCCGGAAACCACTGGACCACGTTCCCCTCTCCGGAGGAGAAGATGCGAAGGTCGGGATAGGCCTGGCCCTCGGCCGAGAGAGCCGGGGAGTGCCGGGCCAACCAGCCCCGGTCCCAGTAGTCGCAGATCCGGCGGATGCTGCCCGCCGGGACCCGGGGGGCCGGCTCGTGGAGGATGTTCCACCAGTTCCCGGCGACCCACTCCGCGAGAGGGAGCAGGGATCCGAAAACTCCCGGGCGCACGGTCCGGCTCTCCGGGTCCAGAGCCAGGGTGATCGGTTCTCCGCCGGCGCGGAATTCATAACGGGCCCAGGTTGAAGCCAGAAGCGGGTCTACCACCCCGGGGGCCGGAAGCCACTCGAAGAGGATCTCGAACTCGGGGGTCACGGGAGTCGTCCCCCTGGATCCTCGGGAGCTTCGAACGGCTCGATCGG
>JAOZQC010000469.1:0-2049 GCA_029932425.1 Planctomycetota bacterium
GCTCTACCCACCGCAGGAGTTCCCGCTGCCAACCCTTCGTATCCTGTACCCGCAAGACGTCCTTTTCGTCGTGTTCGTGGAGGTCAAGCTCGAAGCGCAGGGCGGGATCCGGCGGATAGTAGGAAAGCCCGCGGAAACCGGGAAGCTCCGACGGTGGTATGGGCGACTGCGGATGACCGCTGCCGAAAAAGGCGTCCTTCTCTCTGCGCGCCGTCTCCAGATCTCTCTTCCATTGCTCGACGTCGATGGCCATGTCACCTCTTCTTTCGTCTTCTTCGGAAGTTCAACACATCACCCGTCTCAAAACCGTTGTCGTGCATCAGCTTCCGCCTGCACTTGCCGGTGAATTCGAAGCCCTCGCCCTCAATCTCCTCCATGATGTCAGCGGGGACGCGGTCTCGCAGCTCCCATAGCGGCATGTCGGACTTGCAGTGTTTCGGGTACACCGACAACAGGGCGCCTTCCTTCAGCACGCCATGGGCCCGCTGGTAGATCTTCCTCCTTTCCTCCCGCCCCATGTAGTGAAGAACATCATAGAGCAACATCGCGTCGATGGTCCCCTCCTCTACACGGAGCCCGAGCTCGTCGCACCCCCCATGGATCGGCACCACGTTTCGGATGCCTTCCGACTCGGCCATCTTCAACACCCCATCCAGCGCCTGCCGTTCCCGGTCCACCGCGTAGATGATACCTCGCCCACCAACCAACCTTGCGGCGGGTATCGTATAGTGGCCGGCGCCACAGCCGAAATCCACGGCCCTCTGCCCTTTCCGAATGCCCACTTCCCTCAAGAAGCGAACTCCGTCCTCCTTTAACCACCTCTCGACATCACGGTTCATGCTTCGCCCATCTCCATCCAAACCCGCGATGAAGTCTCCGGGACCCGGCGCCCGGACCAGATGGATCACTCGGCGCCGCTCCTGCTTTCATTCTCAGCGGCTGCTGCCCGAGAGAGCCGCCAGCCCGGCCAAACGCACCTTCACGTAGGGGTTCTCCTCGACGCCCCACCTCGCCGTCAAGCGGGCCCGGGCGGCCAGGGCGCGGTAGCCGGTCCCCTCGGCGTAGGCGCCCAGGGCGCCGGCGGCGTCGTAGCGGACCCGCCAGTCGGGATCCGCGAGCAGCCCGGTGAGGATCTCGTAGGGTTCCTTCCCGTCGAGCGCCAGGCGGCCGAGGGCCCGGATCGCGTGGCGGCGGGCGGTGAGGTCCCGGCCCTCCCTCGCCCGGGGGAGCAGGACGGGGAGCGCGGCCGCTCCCAGCTTCACCAGCTCGTCCTCCGCCGCGAAGCGGACGGTGAACATCTCCGAACCCGCGAGGCGCCCGGCCAGGGCCTCCGCCGCTTCCGCGACTCCGAGTCGGCCCAGGCACCGGACCGCGGCCACCCGCACCCTCTCCTTCGGGTGGGCGAGGAGCTTCGCCACCGGCTTCCAGGCCGCCCGGTCCCCCAGCCGGCCCACGGCGTCCAGGGCGGCGAGCTCCGTGCCCTCCCGCTCGAGGAGCGGGAGGATCGCGGGGAGCGCGGCCCTCGCCTTCAGGTCCGCCAGGTAACGCGCGGCGCAGCCCCGGCGGCGCGGGTCCGGGTCCCGGAGCATCGCCTCGAGCTCCGGCGCCGCCGCTTCCCCCGCCCGGTGCAGCACGAAGGCCACCGCCCGCTCCTCCAGGCCGTCCCGGGTCCCCACGCGGGAAAGGGCCTTCCGGAGCGCGCGCCCCCGCTGCTCGATGAGGTGCTTCCGGGCCACGGGCACCACGTCCGCCATCTCCCCCACGGCCCACCGCCTCGCGATCTCCCAGAGCCTCTCCAAGTCGTACTCGCCGGCCGCCTCGTCCCAGGCCTCCTTCCGGACGCGGGCCTCCGCCTCCCCGGGCGAGAGGTGCGGCCGGGCCGGGGGCGCCCCCTTCGCCGGGGGCGCGTCCGGGAGGTCGATCCCCGCCCCGTAGGTCTCCTTCGTCCACACCGTCCCGTTCGCCTCCCGCGTGCCGTGGAGGTCCCGGCCCGCGAGGTCCAGGAAGAGGCCGATGGAACCCATGCCGCGCGCCGCCCGGCCCCCGCCC
>JAOZQC010000469.1:2059-3218 GCA_029932425.1 Planctomycetota bacterium
ACCTCCACGTGCTTCCCCAGCACCGCGGAGTAGCCGTCGTCGCCCCCTCCGTCGAGGAGCAGGGCGAAGGAGTTCGTGAGCGCCCCGCCCATCGTCCCCCCGGAGCCCGCGTAGTAGTCGTCGCCCGCCCGGTCCACCAGGATTCCCACCGCGAAGTCGTGCGCGCCCCCCGTCCCCACCCCGTGCATGTTGTGGTAGAGGTCCTCCCCCGCGAGGTCGATGAGGCAGCCCACCGAGAGGTGGATCCCGCCCCCCTGGCCGTACTGGCCCAGCGTGTAGGTGTCGTTTCCCCCGCCGTCCACCAGCGCCCCGTAGGAGAACCAGTAGGAGGCGCCCTGCCCGTAGATGTCGCACGCGTAGCGGTCGTTCCCGGCGTCGTCCACCAGGAGCCCCACGCCCCCGGAGGCGTACGGCCGCATCCCGATGGAGAACCCCTGGGAGAGCGACTGGTAGCGGTCGTTGAAGAGGGGGTAGTGGAGGTGCACCCCGCCCGCCTCGTAGACATCCTGTCCCTTCTCGTCGTGGAGGAGACCGAAGCCCCCCACGTAGGCGAAGCCCTGGCCGAAGAGATCCGCGTGGAACGAGTCGTTCCCCTCCCCCCGGTCGAGGAGCAGCCCCACCCCGAAGGCCCCCGCCCCCTGGCCCGTGTCCCGGCACCGGTAGACGTCGTTCCCGCCCTCGTCCACGAGGACCCCCACCCCGAAGAGACCCACGCCCTGCGAGAGGTGCCCGCCGAGGTAGAGATCGTCCCCGTCCCCCCGGTCCCAGAGGATCCCCACTCCGAAGAACCCGGCTCCCGCGGAAAGGCTCTCCCCGCTTCCGTAGACGTCGTTCCCGCCGAGATCCACCACCACGGCGAGCGGACGGCCGGGCGTCGCCCGGGCGGGGGCCAGGTACCGGTCGTTTCCCCCGAGGTCGACGAGGATCTCCGGCGGGTCCTTCCGGAGGTCGTGGACGTCGTCCCCCTTCCCCGCCACCACGACCCCCGGCACGGCCTCCCCCGCGAGGACCCGGTCCACGATCCCGGGAAGCGCGGCGAGCACCTCCCTCGCCCGGCGCACCGGCGACGCCCGGTCCGCGCGTCCCGCCAGCGCCAGCATCTCCTCCGGGTCCGGCTTCCCCTCCGGTTTCGGGAACAGGCCGTCGTGGGAGTCCCCCC